>CAZYEJ010000008.1:0-56370 GCA_964646435.1 uncultured Thermodesulfobacteriaceae bacterium | reverse complement strand
GGAGGATGGCTTCCTGATACAGGCATGGCTGATTTTTCCATATCTTCTCTCATCGCTTCGTAACCATTTAATACTCAACCGTTCACGGGGTTAGAACGCCCGTTTTACCGCAACCCACCAAGCTGTAAGCGTTTACTGTGTGCTGCAGATGCGAGGCGGAGGGTACGTAGACGTACTATCTGTACTTCAAGTGCCCGACAACAAAGCAGATGCGGTGCCCTGTGAACGCTTACTAGTACTCTTCAAGCTCCGCCGGCATAAACCTCACCTTTTCTTTCTTACCGGCCATCTCGTGAAACGTTGTTGCCCCGTGGTCATGCAGCCAAAGAATTACACCATCAACCAGACGCTCCGGGGCGGAGGCGCCAGCCGTCACTCCAACACATAGTACACCTTCAAGCCAGGCCGGATCAATATCGCCGGCATCATCGATCAGATAGCAGTCAATTCTCTGGCGCATTCCCACTTCCTTGAGCCGGTTGGAGTTGGAACTGTTTTTTGAGCCTACTACAAAGAGCAGGTCTGCTTTGCCGGCCAGCTCCTTCACGGCATTTTGCCGATTCTGGGTAGCGTAACAGATATTTGAGGTCGGTCCCTTGATACTCGGAAATCGCTCCTCCAGGGCCTGGAGCACTCCGGCAATATCATCCTGGCTTAGGGTGGTCTGGGTGACATAGGCCATACGTGCGGAATCATTCACCTGCAAGGTCTTGACTTCGTCAACGGTTGCTATGAGATGGACATGTCCATCGATTCTTCCGGCACTTCCCTCCACTTCAGGATGATCATGATGGCCGATGATGACCACATCGTATTCTTCCTCATGATATTTTTCCACCATTCTGTGGACACTGGCCACAAGAGGACATGTTGCGTCGATGGTCCTGAGCCCCAGTTCGGCCGCTTGTTCTTCTACAGACCTGGCGACACCATGAGCGCTGAAAATGGCAACGGCCCCTGTCGGAATATCAGAGAGATGTTCCACAAAAACCGTGCCCTGCTCCTGAAGTTCCCGGATCACGTGCTTGTTGTGAACAATTTCATGCAGGACATACACAGGCGCGCCGTATTTCTCGAGAGTGAGCTGGACCGTCTTGATGGCCCGGATCACACCCGCACAAAATCCCCTCGGGTTGGCCAGAATGATTTCCATTTCCTACTCCATCATTCTCCATATCGAAAATTGAAAGAAAAAAGTATAACATTTGGCATCCTTCATTCATCAGTTTACACTTATTCCCCAAAAGGTGCATTACAGAATTAAATGCTGGATGCCAAAACTGGAAACTAGAAATTGGATAAAAACTGGATTAATCAGCTCTAATTTCAAATTTTACCGCCAAAGTACGGATGAACAAAGTGTAAACTACTTTTGGCTTGCCATGAAGGATACCTAACATTTTTATTGTACCTATTTATCGAACAAATACCACAATCTCACGTTTTCTCAATAACAAATGGGTATCTTTATTTAGTCCTAAATTGAGCGATTAGCGGTTAGCTATTAGTTTAATGATTACAGGATGTTTTACTATTACAAATTTTTACCCATTGGGTGTTATTTCTAATTAACGTAATGCCCTAATTTTTAAAAGCTAAAAGCTAATGGCTAAAAGCTAATTGCTCAACTTAGGTTAGTGCCGGTCTTTATTCGATTCTGATGACATGGTACTGATTGTCGTGTAATTTCTTTTGTCGGTTGATAAAGGAAGAGTGCCAATTTATTAGGTGAAAGAGAAATGAACAGATACTTGCCGTTGATCCTGCTAGGAGTCTTGCTGAATGCCTGTGCTCAAATTGTCCTCAAACAGGGCATGCGCAACATAGGCCATTTTGAATTTTCCATTCAAAATATTTTACCCATCGGGGTAAAAGTAGCACTAAATCCTTTTGTGATGATAGGTATACTCTGTTATGTGGTGAGTGTCATTGTGTGGTTGATGGTCCTCTCCAGGGTGGACGTGAGTTATGCCTATCCACTCCTGAGCGTGGGCTACATCGTGACTGCCTTTGCAGGACGGTTTTTTTTCGACGAAGTCCTTGGGCCTGAACGCTGGGCAGGCATACTGATAATCTGCCTGGGTGTATATCTCATTACAAGGAATGTATAATAATGACAGACAAAGTTCGTGTGCGATCCGTTTTTTTGCCGTTTTCCCGCCCGACTATCGGCCAGGCGGAAATAGATGAGGTGGTGGACAGCCTACGCTCCGGCTGGCTGACTACCGGTCCCAAGGTTGTTCGTTTTGAGAACGAGTTCTTGCAATGGAGTGGAAATAAGGAAGCCATCGCTGTAAATTCTGCCACTGCCGGGTTACACTTGGCAGTGGCTACACTGGATCTGGCCCAGGGAGATGAGGTCATTACAACTTCAATAACCTGGCCCTCTACAGTAAATATTATTGAATTGTGCGGTGCACGACCGGTCTTTGCGGATGTGGACCGGGAGACCCTGCAGATTGATCCGACTGAGATAGAAAAACACCTGTCTTCAAGGACTCGGGCAGTTATCCCTGTACACTTTACAGGAGCTCCATGCGACCTGGATCCAATAAAAGAGATGTGCCAGGCAAGAGGGCTCAGCCTCATTGAAGACGCGGCCCATGCCGTGGGCACTGTCTACCGTGGCAGGTTAGTTGGCTCAGACAGTGAATTCGCTGTATTCAGCTTCCATCCTATCAAAAACATGACCACCGGCGAGGGTGGGATGGTCCTCTGCAACGATTCTGAAAAGGCTAAAAGGATGCGCAGACTCCGCTTTCATGGTATTTCGCGGGATGCCTGGAAACGTTACTCCAAGGGCGGAGTTCCGCAATACGAGGTCGAGGAGCCGGGCTATAAATACAACATGTTGGACCTTCAGGCTGCTATCGGGATTCACCAGCTAGCACGCGTTCAGGAATTTAACCGGAGGCGGGCAGAGCTTGCCGAAAACTACCACCGGCTCCTGGCAGAAATCCCAGAGATCCGCCCCCTGGGCCAGGCTCCCTATCCACATCACCACGCCTGGCATCTTTATGTGGTGCGTCTTGAGATCGAGGCCCTGACAATTGATCGCGACGGATTTCTTGCGGCCCTGCAGGAAGAAAATATTGGCACCGGCCTCCATTTTCCGGCAATCCACCTTCAGCGTTTCTATCGGGAAAAATACGGCTATAGGCCCGGCGTATTTCCCAATACCGAGTGGAACAGTGAACGGCTCTTCTCGCTTTCTCTTTACCCACTACTTGAAAAAAAGGACCAGGAAGATGTGGCAGAGGCACTCAAAAAGATCATAAAACAGCATCGAAGGTAATTTCTCAATAAGGCCGTGTATCAGAAAAATCCCTCTCAGTCCCCCTTTTTCAAAGGGGGAAGATATGGGATACCCGGCCTTATTGAGGAGTTATTCAGAAAGAACCTAAGCTCTCGGCAGGCAAACTGTAAAACAGGATCCTTCACCAGGGTGGCTTTGGACTTCAATGTGTCCCTTGTGGGCATGGACAACGGCATGGACAAGACTCAGGCCAAGCCCGAGGCCTCGCCTCGAACGGCTCTTGTCTCCACGATAGAGCCGGTCGAATATCCTGGGAAGGTCCCCAGGGGCAATCCCTACTCCATTGTCTTTTACAGATATTTTAAGTTCATTGTCCTTGAGAGCTGCGTTTATATCTATACTGCCACCCTTCTTGCTGTACTTGATAGCATTGTCCAGAAGGTTGGCAACGACCTGTTTCATACGGCTGATGTCCGCATGGGCTTTCAGCCCTTCAGGGACTGTGGCGGATACGCTTATCTGTTTTTCCTCGGCCACATATTGGTAGAGTTCCACCACGTCTTTAATGAGCATTGCCATATCGACTTCTTCAATATTCAGTCTCATCACCCCGGACTCTGCTTCTGAAATATCCAAGAGAGTGTTCAACATAGTCATTATGCGTTCTGATTCTTCCGCACAGTCCATCAGGGCCTCCCTGAGGGCCTCCTTATCGCTTTCTGATTGAAGGGTCATTTCGACAACAGTCCTAAGCCGGGTTACTGGGGTCCTTAGATCATGTGCCACATTATCCAGGGCCTCTTCCATTCCGGTTATGAGAGTCTTGATCTTTTCCAGCATGTTGTTAAAGAGCCGGACTAGTTCGTCCAGTTCGTCACCTGTATGGTTGGAAGGCACACGGGCATCCATGTTTCCTGTGTCTATATCACGGACAGTATGTATGAGGTCCCGAATAGGCCTGAGAGATCTGAATGCCAAAAAAGCACCGGCTGCAAGTCCGATCAGCACTACCGGAATCATGGTCAGACCAAAGATCTCTCTGAAACGTTCCAAAAGATTTTCCCGTTCTTTCGATCCCTTGCCTACTTGAAGTAGATAGCCATTGCTGAGATGTTCGGTAGTGACTTGAAGTACATCCTCGCTTTTTCCCCCTTGGAAAAACAGCAAATTATCGGTTGAACCGCTGTCTTTATTGTTTAATACCTTAAAATCTGTTTTCTTAAAATGGCGGGGAACGGTGAAAATCAAAGTATTGTTTTGGGGGTCTGCAACGCGAACGAGAAAACCCGCCAACCGATTACTGGGGTGTTCCTGACGGATTTCTTTAATCAGGGCATCTGTCCCTTCCGCCTGCTCCATCAATAGATATTCATTAATCTTTAACTGGATCATCTTTTGATCCTGGTCCCTTACCGTTAATGAAACCAGAAAGTAGGCCAGCAGAAAAAGTGCTAAAGAACTCAATATGAAGATGGACGAATACCAAAGGGTCAGCCGAAAGGCTATAGTTCTGGTAAATATGCTAAGATTTTTTAAGAACATATCCAACGCCCCTGATGGTGTGGATCAATTTTTTGTCAAAATCCCGGTCGATTTTGTTCCTGAGTTTGCAGATCAACACATCCACTATGTTTGTCTGGGGATCAAAATTGTAGTCCCAGACATGCTCCAGGATCATGGTCTTGGAGACCACTCTCTCTGTACTACGCATCAGGTATTCCAACAGGGAAAATTCCCTGGGCTGAAGATCAATTTCCAGCCCTGATCGGGTAACCAGGTGTTTTACAAGATCCATTGTGAGGTCTTCAACCGTCAGTGTGGTAGGTTCCTGAGGACCGGAGGAGGAACGGCGGATAAGCGCCTGTACGCGGGCCAGCAGTTCTGAAAAAGCAAAAGGTTTGGTAAGATAATCGTCGCTTCCTGTCTCAAGCCCTTTGACCCTGTCTTCTACCTACCGTTTGGCACTCAGGATGATAACAGGGGTATTGATTTTTTGCTGCCTCATCTCTTTTATTAGGCTCAGACCATCTATCCTGGGCAGCATAATGTCTATGACTGCTGCATCATAGGGCACTGTGAGCACAAAGTCTAATCCGTCTTCACCATTTTCAGCATGATCTACGGCAAACCCTGCTTGCTGGAGGCCCTTGACAATAAACGAGGCGATCTTTTTGTCGTCTTCAACCACTAATATCCGCATCACTTTCTCCTGGACTACTGGCTATTGGAGTTAAATCGTTCACCGCCCCTCAACCAGAAGAATTTTGGTTTTCTTTTTGAGGGTTCTTAGAGTCAGATAGATTACCAGTCCTGCTGAAAAGATTATTATCCACATCAAATCCAATTCCAGCTTGCCTTCTGCAAATATGTCTCCAGCTATTTCAAGAAATGTGAATGAAGCGACTATGGCAAATAATCCAGTATATTCCCTCTTTAGGACGTTTTTTAATGAAAAGGGTAAATCAGGTGGTCTCCAATCGTTAAACCTTGGCAAAAATGCAGAGGTTTTGCTCGACCATTTTTCATATTCTTTACCAAATTTCTTTCTCAGAAATTCTTCCTCAGCAAACATGATTCTTTCATAATAGAGCCAAAAAATGAGAATGAATATCAGGCTTATCCACCACATATGGACAAACATTGAAATACCAAGCCAAATGAAAAAATTTCCCAAGTAAAGAGGATGCCTTACTATGGAATAGATCCCTGTGGTATTCAAAACCTCTGCCTTTTGGCTGTGAGTATTTCGTCCGGATG
Organism: uncultured Thermodesulfobacteriaceae bacterium; assembly: GCA_964646435.1. Classification (GTDB taxonomy): domain Bacteria; phylum Desulfobacterota; class Dissulfuribacteria; order Dissulfuribacterales; family UBA3076; genus UBA3076. The sequence goes on along the minus strand of CAZYEJ010000008.1, from coordinate 50,357 downwards.
TGCCCCTTGGAGTATGACCGACTGTATAAATACGAATGCCCAGGCCGAAAAAGGAAATCACAAGGCATACGATTTCCCACAGTTGATCCCACGCATGACAATGACCGGGATACTCAAAATGCTGCATTCCCAGCAGCATAATTCCTGTCAGTAACAACGGCAGGTAGCTTCGCCACCTAAACAGCCAACTACCAGTTTTTTCAAATTCTTCTCTTAATGCCATTTTTTTGGGAGATCTCCTTCTTCGTAATAGAAAAATGCCTGATTATAGCCAGCTATTATTAAAGGAATATTACTCCGGCATTACTTTTTTTTAATATCCAATTAATCAAATCGTAATTTTTAACCTATATATTTACATTTTATTTTTTCGACCTTGTGCGGTTATACGTCAGATTGTGCAACACACGAAAGAGAAAAGAATTATCACGAAAGCACAAAAGGAATAAGACATATTGGATACATCAGATTCGACCCCGGATATTTCTATTGTTATTCCCATGTACAACGAGGCGGCAAACATCAGGCAGCTTTGCCGTCGCCTCTTTGAGACCCTGGCCAACTTACAGGAGACCTGGGAAGTTGTCTGTGTTGACGATGGGTCCTCTGACAGAACCCTGGAGTTCTTGAGAGAGGAACAGACTATGCGGCAGGGTATGACCATTGTGGCCCTTGCCCGGAATTTTGGACAGCATGCAGCGATCATGGCTGGATTCGCCCAGAGCTATGGGCGGTGGGTAATCACTCTGGATGCTGATCTCCAAAATCCTCCCGAGGAGATCCCTAAACTGATTGATGCCTTTCAGGCGGGTCATGATCTTGTAGGTACTGTTAGGATGGGGAGGCAGGATACCTATTTCCGCAAATGGGCCTCACGCCTCAATAATCGTCTGATCACCAAAATTTCAGGGATTTCCCTCCAGGACTTCGGCTGTATGCTCAGGGGCTATAGCCGTGAAGTAGTTAAGGGCATCCTGGCGAACCCCGAGTACAGGGCGTTTCTCCCGGCACTTGCGACATTCTTTGCCGGAAATCCGGTAGAGATCCCGGTAAGTCACGAAGAACGGGCCGGAGGCACATCGAAATACTCGCTCCTGAAGCTCTTCAGCCTGCAACTGGATCTACTCTCCGGCTTTTCCTTGTGGCCTCTGAGGGCACTGTTTTTTGTGGGAATAGGTGTGGCCTGCCTGGGACTCCTACTTGGCCTGGTTATCTTGGCGCTTCGTCTTTACTATGGGCCTGGCTGGGCCGCAGAGGGTGTGTTTACCCTGTTTGCCCTGCTCTTTTGTTTTATCGGTGCCCAGTTCTTTGCGTTGGGGCTCCTTGGTGAATACGTAGGACGAATCTTCCAGGCTGTGCGTAAACGTCCGCCCTACATACTTGGTGATGTGCTGCGTGAATAGGGTCAGGTTGGAACGGGCGGATATCCTGCTTGCCCTGGTTGCGGTCTTATTGCTTTTCTGGGCACTGGGAGAAAGGGGCCTTTGGACTGCAGAGGGTCGATGGGCAGAGGTCACGAGAGAGATGTTGCTCTCTGGTGACTTTTTTCACCCCACCATAAACGGTGAGCCTTATTTCGACAAACCCTTACTGACTTACTGGCTTATTGTCCTGGTTTCGGGCCTTACCGGACGGCTGGACGAGTGGACGGTCCGGCTCCCCAGTGCCATATCGGGTCTTATGGCCCTCTGGGCCACGGTTTATCTGGGCAGGCGGCTCTGGTCAGCCGAAGTCGGCAGGACAGCCGGGTGGCTTCTCCTTACAACCTATAGCTTCCTGTTCTGGAGCAGGGCGGGAACTGCTGACATGGAGAATATGGCGGCTGTCACCCTAGCCCTGGCCTGGTACTGGGCCAAGCGAGACCGGCCAAATTTCAGCGCATTTTTTATTTTCTATCTTATTGCTTTTGTAGGGTCTCACACAAAGGGGCTTACCGCCCTGATCGTCCCGATCCTTGCAGTATCACCCGATGTCCTCGCGAAGGGGCGTTGGCGGACGGTATTAAGGCCCTCGCATTTCCTGGCCATGGCCCTGGCAGGTGGTATATATCTCGTCCCGTTCATATATGCCTCCATTACTCGTGGCGACTACCAGGCAAGCGGCCTTGCCCTGGTCTTTCAGGAAAACATCCAGCGATTTTTCCAGCCCTTTGATCACAAAGGGCCTATTTATTGTTATTTTTATTATCTTCCCATGCTATTTCTGCCGTGGACGCCGCTGTTCCTGGTGGCCTGTGCCGGAATGGCCAGAGGTTGGAAGGACCTTGACAGCCGGACAAGGTGGCTGATAAAGGCCGCATTACTGGTCTTCCTGTTCTTTACTGCATCCGGGTCGAGGCGGAGCTATTACATACTCCCGATTTTGCCCCTCTGTGCCCTCTGGACAGCCGTCTTTCTCCGGACGGATTCAGTGCTCTTGCCGGCCTTAATGATCTTCAGGCGCTGGGGCTTTCGTATCCAGCCAGGGTTGCTGGCAGTCTTGGCCTTCATTTATATTGCAAGCCCGGTGATATGGCCTGTCCTCACGGATCGTATAGGATTTGCTGCACCTCAGGGCCTAATGATAGGCACGTTCGTCGGTGGTCTCGCAGTGGCCGGACTCTTTGCGATTTTCCACTGGCGCCATAGCCTGCTCTCTGCCGTTTTCGGAACTGCCAGGCCTGCTGCACCCCTCGTGGCCGCAGTGGCGGTGTTCATGGGGATATTTTTTTGCTGGCAAATGAACTCCCTCGAAATTTACCGCACGGAACGTCCTTTTTCTTTGGAGCTCAAGAAACAGCTTATAGGCGTCGATCCGGAACAAGTGGCCTTTTTCCACAAGATCTCGCCCAATGCACTCTTTTACCTGGACCTCCCCAGACCAGTACAACTCCTGTCGGACCAGGAGGCAATCCGGCGATTTATTGAGAACGAATCCAACAATAATGTGCTAATTTCCCGCCGGAAGTATCTTCCGGAATTAATCCCTCTCCTGCCTGCTGATATGATACAGAGGCCTGATCTTGCCGAGGAGATCCAGCCCTGGGAGAGGAAGGATTCAAGGAAGTTGGTTGCCTGGGATCTGAGCAAACCTGAACCTGTGCATGCTTACAAGGAATAAATCATGTCTGTAGTCCTGTTTGGTTACCATAATATGGGATGTATTGCGCTCAAAGTGCTCAGAGAACTGAATATATCAGTCCCGGCTGTATTTACCCACAGGGATGACCCTGATGAAAATCGGTGGTTCGATTCCCTTGGAGAACTTGCCGGGGAAATGGATATACCTGTCTATTTTCCGGAAGACGTCAATACTGGGGAGTGGGTGAGGCTCATGAAGGATCTTTCACCGGACGTGTTACTTTCCTGTTACTTTCGGCAGATGATAAAGGAAGAGATCCTGACCATACCCCGCATTGCCGCAGTGAACCTCCACGGCTCTATGCTTCCTCGCTACAGGGGGCGGTGTCCTGTCAACTGGCAGCTTGTTCATGGTGAGACACAGGGTGGGGTGACCCTTCATCACATGGTACTCAAGGCCGATGCGGGTGATATTGTGGCACAGCAGGCCGTGCAGATTGACAAAATGGATACTGCCCTCACCCTGTTTGGGAAAATGGAAAGGGCAGCAGAAGGACTTTTGAGGAAATATATTCCCCAGTTTCTGGCAGGCACTGCCCCCCGGATTCCGCAGGACCATTCACAGGCCTCGTACTTTGGAGGCAGACGTCCTGATGACGGACGCATTGACTGGTCATGGCCGGCCCGCCGAATCTACAACCTGATTCGGGCGGTTACCTGGCCGTATCCAGGGGCCTTTGCCTTTCTGGACGAAAAAAAGTTGATGATCTGGTCCGCTGAACCCCTGGACCATGAGGATGCAAGGCTCCCTCCGGGCACGATTCTGGAAAGAGGTGAGGACCGGCTGGTCCAGACAGGTCAGGGACTTTTACGCTTGATAACAGTCAGCGAAGAGCACAGGATCCCTGAAAATGAGATTCCCCTACAGGAAATATTTGTAGGAGACATAAAATTAAACTGAAAGGAAATGGAAAATAAATGAAACTATTGGTTCTTGGAGTAAACGGATTTATTGGCAGTCATCTTGTGCGTCGAACGCTTGCAGATACCGACTGGGAGATTTATGGAATGGATCTGGCCTCAGACCGGCTGGGGGCCTTGGCCAATGATCCTCGCATCCACTTTATAGAGGGAGATATATCCATAAACAAAGAGTGGATTGAATACCACGTGAGAAAGTGCGACGTCTGCCTTCCACTCGTTGCCATAGCCACGCCGGCCTCATATATGCGGGACCCGCTTGCTGTATTCGAGCTGGATTTTGAGCAAAATCTCCGCATAGTCCGTCAGTGTGCAAAATATGGCACACGGGTGATCTTTCCGTCTACGAGCGAGGTCTATGGCATGTGTCCAGACCCAAAATTCAACGAGGAAACAAGTCTCTTTGTTTATGGACCCATTCATAAGCAACGGTGGATATATGCCTGTGCCAAACAGATGATGGACAGGGTCATCTGGGCCATGGGGAGAGACCGTGGCCTGCAGTTTACCCTGGTTCGTCCGTTTAACTGGATAGGCTCGGGCCTTGACAGCCTCGCTGCCCCTAAAGAGGGGAGTTCCAGGGTAGTGACGCAGTTTCTGGGGCACCTGCTCAGGGAAGAGCCCATTAATCTGGTAGACGGTGGTCGGCAGAGACGTTGTTTTACCCATGTAGACGATGGGCTTGATTGTCTCTTCGGTGTCCTGCAAAACGTGGACGGCCGTTGCGACAATCGGATATTTAACATCGGCAATCCCAAAAATGACTACTCCATAAGGGACCTTGCTGAGATGATGATCGAGGTACTGGGAGAATTCCCGGCCCTCGCCCACCTGGCAGAGCGGGCGGAGCTTAAGGATATCCCTGCAGAGACCTATTACGGGCCGGATTACCAGGATGTGGGCTATCGGGTACCGGACATAACCTCTGCCAGAGAATTACTGGGATGGGAGCCAAAAATCGATCTCAGGGAGGCCTTGCGCCGCACCATAAGCGCCTATGTCCAGAATCGGCAGATAGTCGTGGAGGAGTTGGGCCATCCGGATGAGCTATGAAGGTGGATGTGGCGCCTTAGTCTTAAAGGTAGACGTGGATACCCATGACGGCATGCGCCATGGGGTCCCTGTTCTCCTGGAAATCCTGGCACGTCATGGGGTCCATGCCACCTTTTGTCTCTCCTTCGGACCGGACAATGCGGGAAAGGCCATATACAGGTTATTCAGGGACCCTGCCTTTTTAAAAAAGATGCTTCGCACTGGTGCGCCGAGTCTCTATGGCTGGAGGACCGTGCTTTCCGGCACGCTGCTACCTGCCAGACCTATAGCCAGAGCCTTTCCGGATCTCGTACGTCAGATTGCATCCGAAGGCCACGAGGTCATTGTCCATGCCTGGGATCACAGACTTTGGCAAGATCACCTGCACCAGATGACTAGAGAGGAGATCAAAAGGGAATTCGATAAATCATTTTCATCCTTTGAGGATATCCTGGGCAGAAGACCCAGAGCTGTTGCCGCACCAGGATGGCAGGCAACAGCAAACAGCCTTGCCGTACAGGACCAACTGGACTTACTGTATTCAAGCGACCTCAGGGAGGGCCCCCCTTGCTTCCCCCGATACAAGGGACAGGAATTTCACACCCTTCAGATACCAACTACCGGCCCCTGCCTGGAAGAGCTTCTGACCGTGGGAATTCGGGACAAAGCGGATCTTGCCCAGGAGCTTCTGGACTCCCTGCGAGAGGCAGCGCAGCCTGTACTTGCTATCCACGCTGAGGTGGAAGGCGGACCTTATAGGGCCTTTTTCGACAGACTTATTCCCAGCTTACTGAAGAACCATAAAGAGGTCCTCTGTCTGGAAGATGTTGCCTCGCGCATCCATTCAGAAATAGACACCGTCCCCCGGCGGGAGCTTATGTATATTTCTTTGCCCGGACGTGCCGGAACCATAGCGTCTTCCACTTGACCTGCATCCAACCTGCGAATAAAAATATGTGACCCGGCAAACAGACAGTTTCAACAAGACCATGAATTTACACCCAGGCAGCGGTGAGACCAATCCTTAGATATCGGTCATATATTTAGTGTGAGAGGTGTTTGAGTGAGGGACAAACTCAGTACTACGATGAAGTTCTTGCTGAGGATAGGTCTAGGTGTCTGTCTCCTGACCTGGCTCATATCGAGGACAAACCGGCATGATTTGCTAGCAGCTTTCCTTGATCTATCATTCTTTGCGTGGGCTATTGCCTTTCTGATGTATTTGGCCTCTCAAGTTATAAGCAGTTTCCGTTGGTATTTCCTGGCGCATGCCCTTGATTTCCCAGGGCCTTGGGTTGCATATCTCAGGTATTACTTTGTAGGTATGTACTTCAACCTTTTTTTGCCTACCAGTGTTGGCGGGGATGTGCTGAAGATGCACTTTATTTCCCGTGGAGAACCCAAAAAGCTGAGGGCCACCTATAGCCTGGTGGCAGACAGGCTCTTCGGGCTTGCTGCGATGTTTTTACTTGGAGCAAGTGCTGTCCTCATAGGACACGGCATACTTCCCCATTACTTCGAGCACCTTCTCTGTGTTGCCGGGATGTGTGTCATTGTCTCACTTCTTGGCCTGCCAATTGCCTACAAGCTGCTTGGCAGTGTCTGGCCTGAGATTGGGGAAAGGCTTGCGGTGTTCCTGGTATTCTGGGAAAAGCCAAAGGCCCTGTTTGCAGGTCTGAGCCTATCCTTTATCCTTCAGGCCCTTGGGATGGGTGCAGTGGCTCTTCTGGCAAAAGACATGGGACTTAATCCCCCCGTGGCTTTTTACTTTGCGGCCTTTCCTTTGGTAGCAATCCTTACAATACTGCCTATAAGCTTTAATGGAATAGGCATTAGAGAAGGTGGATTCATCTTTTTCCTGGGGCTCAAGGGCATATCTGCTGAAAAGGCCCTTACCCTGAGTCTAAGCTTCTTTGCCATACAGGTTGTGGCAGGCCTGATAGGAGGTCTTGCATATGCCTTTGGTTTCCATAAAAAGCTGCTTAAAGATTATTCTGAAAAAATGTAGGTAAACATTCAAACTGTCCCTGTAGCCGAACGGGAAGTAAACAATTATTTATTGTACGTTCCTTATTCGATTCTGATGACAGGGTACTGACTATCGTGTAATCTCCTCTGTTGTGAAACCATCTGATAATAGTCCTATTAAGCCGGAATCCGGCTCAAATTACAAACAAAAGTCTGTAAGCAATCCAGTGTATTCGACAATCTGGCAACGGTTGGTGGGACTGGTCCATCCGTATATTCCACGCGTAATCCTGGCTACACTATTCAGTCTTATCGTCTCAGGAATGAATGGAGCAATAGCCTGGCTCGTAAAACCGGCAATGGACAAGATCTTTGTCGAAGGGAATTACAAATATATATATCTGCTACCTTTTGGGATTATTATTCTTTATATCTTTCGTGGCGCGTGTAGCTTTCTCCAGTCATACCTTATGCAGACCGCGGGGATGAAACTGGTCCGTGATCTGAGGAACCGGTTTTTCTCTCACCTGATTCGTCTACCAGTATCTGTTATATCCCGTTCCACCAGTGGTGATATACTCTCAAGGCTCATGAATGACGTGGGGGCATTGAGCAATATCCTGTCACAGAGCCTGAGGACATTCATGCTCCAGATACCAACTGTGACCGTTCTCATGGGAGTAGCCCTTTATAGGCGGTGGGACTTGGCCCTGTTGAGCTTTATTCTCCTTCCCTTTATTGCTCTGGGGACCCGTTTCCTCTCCAGATTAGTACGAATACGCCGGAAGAGGGTCCAGAGGTATCTGGCTATTTTGACGCACCGGGTGAGCGAGGTCCTCCAGGGCCTCAGGGTTGTAAAGATATTCGGCATGGAGAAGGTCAAGGATGGTCAGTTTGTAAAGGAAAATCAGACTACCTATCGCCAGATGGCCAAGGTCATACGCCTGAGAGAAGGGACAAAGTTCCTGATAGAGGTCCTCTCCGGTCTTGCTGTTGCGGCAATTCTGGGCTATGGAGGCAACCTTGTGGCTAGTGGAGAGATGACCCCTGGAGATTTTTTTTCCATCCTTACGGCTATAGTTATGGCCTTTACTCCCCTTAAAAAACTGGGTGGGGCCTACACCCAATTCCAGGAGACCCTTGGTGTCCTCGAAAGAGTGGATCATTTTCTTGACCAGAAAAAGGAGGAAAGCCAGGGACAGGCCCTTGATGGACTACGCCGGGATCTCAGGTATGAAAAGGTCTCTTTTTCTTATCCTGAGATTGATGTGCAGGTTTTACAGAAAATAGATATCACCATACCTGCCGGAAAAATCTTAGCCATTGTCGGACCCAGTGGGGCAGGTAAGAGCACCCTGGTTGACCTGATCCCAAGGTTCTACAATCCCACTTCCGGAACGATACTCTGGGACGGGATAGATCTCCGCAAGATTTCCCTCGCGGACTTGAGACACCAGATGGCCATAGTCACCCAGGACGTTGTCCTGTTCAGCGATACAATCTACGAGAATATTGCGGTAGGTAGACCTGGAGAAGTTACTGGAGAAGACGTGGAGAAGGCGGCAAAGATTGCTCAGGCCCACGATTTTATTGTCGCACTTCCTCAGGGCTATGATACAGTATTGGATGAAAGGGGACTCAATCTGTCAGGGGGTCAGCGCCAGAGGATAGCCCTGGCAAGGGCGGTGCTCAGGAATCCACCATTGCTCATATTGGATGAGGCCACAAGCGCCCTTGACAGCGTTTCTGAAAAGGCGATCCAGAAGGCCCTGGATGAGGTAATGAAAGGCAGGACAACCATAGTGATTGCCCACAGGCTCTCCACGATCATCAACGCAGACCAGGTCATAGTTATCGACCATGGTCGGATAATGAATCGCGGGACCCATAAGGAGTTAATGGAGAGCAGCGCCCTTTACCAGGAACTATATCAGACCTGGGCCAGCAGTAATGAGAAAAAGGCCATATAAAACAATTTCATTTTGTTGTACGTTCCTTAGTGGCTGAACTTTTACGAGTCTCTGGGCGTCTTTCAAAATCGTTCAGTAGAGTTGACATTTACACCAAATATCGTAAACTCTATTTTACCAAAATGATTCCAAATCGTTCAGTAGGGTTGACACAAGGAAAAACATGTTGGATTTAAGCGAGTTTTTCAGCATCTAGGCGAATTTGCTCACCCAAGTTCCGTTGCCACGCAGCCGGTTCCTTAACGAAATTATTACTGGATACATGCTGTATTATCTGGGCGGTTTCCGATCCATCCTCCCTATACTGAGTTATCCACATGTCAAAACCATCTGGTAGTAATTGTTCAACCCCCGCCAAGGAGTATGAACAGTTCCCATGAAATAGATGCGGTTCTTACTGACCGTTGATAAATTAGGATGGAACGTTGAGAATAGCTGTAGTGCGGAGAGAGTGTGGACTGGGGCTTGGAGGAGCGGAAGCATACTGTGCTAACATTTGTACCTCATTGACAAAGATGGGCCATAACGTGACAGTAGTGGCGGACAAGTCTCTTTTGCCGGATTTGCCGTTCTTCAGGGCCTCTGTGTGGGGAAGGGGGAGCATTCTTAAAAATTTAAGTTTTTTTTTGAATGCTGGCCAAGCCCTTAAGGCAGGCGATTTTGAAGTGAGCTATGGCCTTTCAAGAGTGGCCCCGGTAGATGTCCTTAGAATATCAGATCCTTTGCATGCCGCATGGCTGGACCTGGGTTATCGGAAAAGCACCAAGTTCAGACGCCTGACGCCCAGGCACAGGCTGCTTCTCTGGATGGAGGCCAAGGCCATTAGGGAGGCCAAGGCCATCATAACTAATTCCCAGTTAGTAAAAAATCAGGTGCAACATTACTACAGCAGAGGTGCTGAGAAAGTCACAGTTATTTACAATGGAGTAAATCTTAAGCGGTTTCGCCCGATGACTCAAAAGGATCGGGTTTTAGCAAAAAAATCAATAGGCATTTCAGATAATACCACGGTCTTTGTTTTTGCAGGTTCTGATCTGCGCCGTAAGGGTTTGAGCCAACTTTTATACGCTCTTGCTCAGTTCAGAGAACAGCCTTTTATATTGCTAGTAGCAGGGTCGATGGGGAACAGGGACCTTAAGAAAAGAATAGAAGAAATGGGCCTGAATCAAAATGTCAAGTGGCTGGGATATGTGAAAGATATAGAACGACTATATGCCCTGGCAGACCTCTTTGTACTCCCTACCCATTACGACCCATTTGCCAATACCACCCTTGAGGCCATGGCCTGCGGGACCCCTGCTCTCACTACCAGGCAAAATGGAGCAGGGGAAGTAGTTGAACAAGTCGCCCACTGGCTTGTGGTGGAAAGCCCCTGTCATAGAAGTATAACTGAGGCACTTGAGGCATTTTTCTCTCTTTCATTTAAAGAAAAATGTGCCATCCGAGAATCTTCATATGAACACGCCTGTAAGTTTAAATGGGCCAGACATACCAAAGAGTTGCTTCAGTGCCTGGAGCCAATATCCCGTGCTATATGACATGCTATGTTGTGTAAGGCTGTAATACTGATCTTTTTTCTGGTGCAGTTAGGAGTTTCCACCTGAAAGTGAGCTTTAAGCATGTCAATAAATTTATCAACCATATGAGGTTCAGGACCATGTTCTACTGCTTGTTTCATGACATCCGGCAATTTCTTGAGGGATGACGGCAGATAGGCCATGCCGGGCATAGAGTAAAATGTTGGGGCAAGTGTTACTACTGGTTTTCCCTTCTGTAAGGCCTCAAATCCAACTAGCGAGCTGAAGGTGACTATCAAGGATGCTCTATCTATAAGAGAATCCAGATTGACGTTAGAAAGAAAGGTCACATCATGCTGGTAAGATCGCCTAAATGCCTTTCCTATTACCCCAGGTCTGTTTGGGTGCTCTTTGGATACTATTCTAAATGGTCTTCCCATAAACTTGCTAAAAATTTTTGCAACATTATATGTTTGCCTGATCAAGTCTTCCATATCTGCTATGTTCAATGGATTTCGCACCTGTCTGCATATCTCATTGCCTTGAAGCGGGATAAAAACAAAGGGCGTATCGAGTTTTTCTATGTCGTGGGGTTTGAGTTTTCTGAATTTGTACTTTCTATGTCTGTGTATGATTGCCCTGAAGAAGCTGCGAGCTGGCTTGAGGTCTGGATTTGCTTTTAGAAAAAATGGGTTTTTTGAATACTTTAGACATGCTTGTAGTGTAACAATTTTTGAAGGGGAGATGATATTAGGCATTGTGAAAGGTCGCTCAGGCATATTCGGCACAGGCTGCCGGGGACTGTTTTTAAACCGCTCAAAGCGTTTCTCCCACAAAAGATTGTTGTCCAATTCGAGGCGCTCGTCAGAATAGTGCATTGTATTTCCTCTAAAAAATCCCGTACCTATGAACCTAATACTGACTCCAAAGGTCCTGCATGCCTCTTCAAGGCATGCTATATCTAGAAGGGAACAATTGTAGGCTATGGCCAGGTCAAAGGCTTTACGCTGCATAAGAGCCGTTAATTTCGCCAGATAGTGTGACGCGGCCTTACGAAAAGCATTTTTTTCACGTTCACTGGTCGAAAGTACAAATCTTTCAACGTTATTACAGATTCTTTCAATCGCCCCTTCACTTTCTTTTAGATGGCGGCATCTCTTGTTTGATAAAGGAGAATACAGTATCTCAATATCATCAATACCTTGTGTCTTAAAGAATGTATATATCTCAGGAATGGATGTGATGAATTTGAGATCAAAGTAATCTGAAAGGTATTTTCCAAGGACAAAATCAAACTTTTTCTTGTTACATAAATAGAGAATCTTACCCATTTGATTTGTAGCCATTATCTGATAAAACTCGCATGGAAAATCCGGTTATCAGTGCGGTAATTAACCAGTAATAGCAGGCGGATTCATGTCTGAATGCGTCTTCAAAGGTATTTGATATCCAAAACATTACCATGAACAGCATCGATGCAGTCAGGAATATGTGATAAGGTTTATTACGTTCGGTTTTTTTAAGGGCGAGCCAGAGAATTCTGGCTTGGCTGAGAATTACCGCCAGCAGGAAAATAGCTCCCTGTATACCTATCTGAAGGGCATAATTAAGCAAGGTATTGTGTCCATGACCCAGTCCTGCCTGTTTTCTCACATCCGGCAGTGCCTGTTTAATATTTCTGCGTCCCAATCCTACTCCTTTGAAAGGCTGTTTGAGTACTTGTTTCCCGTAAGCTATATATGTATAAATACGTAAAGGTATAGATCCTCCTTCGTCCCATGCCTGCTTGATATTTCCATTCACTATAAGGCCCCAGTTTTCTCTGACAAAGTATTTGCCGGCCCCTGTAAAAAAAAGACAGGAAAGAGCAATGCATATAAACATTACAGCGTAATAGCGATAAGTGCATTTGGTTAGCAAAGGCGCCAGAATAAAGCCTGAAAATACGGCAAACATTCCAGCTCGCTTAGTAGTGGAAATAAGGACGGCCATATTTGCTGCGAACATGATGATGTCCGTTTTTGTAGGTTTAGTACTAATCAATGTTACGAGAAAAAGACATATAAAAAACAACACATAAATACTGGTATGTAATATACCAGCAAAGAGACTATTTATATATGAAAATAAAAAAAATATGTCTTGGCAGGGTATGCCATCTAAGGTCTGAAGTTTACAGAAAGCGGGTCTGTGAGGCATTAATATCCATTGTAATATCAGAAAAAAATAAACAATAAGAAATAACAGGTTTACTCTTTTAATAACTAAAATTGTTTGATATATTGTTAAATATTTAATGATAAAGATACTGAGAGAAATAAAAAGCAATATATTTAACAAAGAACCAAATAAAAAAGTTCTGATTGAATAAGAAGTGGCAAAGGAATAACTCACAGAAATTGCTGAAAAAGTGACTAAAAGAGCCAAGAAAATCCAGAGCGGCCGACTTTCTTTAGGTAAATGTAGGTAAGCATTTAAATAATTTTTATTTTTAATAAGACGGTAATTGCATATAATTATCAATATACCGCTCAATATTTGGCGAAACCCTGAGCCAATATCCAAAGCGAGCACTGACAACAGGATTCCAATAAAAAAAAGCACAAGCTTTTCTTGAGGTTCTGCTGCCTTCATGGTATCAGAAATCATATAGTCTTGGCCCTTTTGCTTTTTCCTGATCTATTCTGAGTTTCCTTTTGTGAATTTTCTCTGTCACTTTAGTTTCGAGCAAATGAAGCAGGTCCTGTCTTTCTGCCCAGTTAATGCATCTTTTTGTATAGCATCTAAAAATTTCTTTTGTCAGCTTATCACGGACTCTCCACCATTCAAGGGAGGCACAGAGATTGATAAGGTCTGACAGCCTTTCCCTGTCTGACAACTGTCTTTTTATTTTTGCTCCATCAAGATCAAAAATTTTAAATATTGCAGGACTTGATGGATCGAAATAGAAATTTGATATTTTACAGTCTCCGTGAAATACACCTTTTTCATGCATTTCCCACACAAAACCGGAGAGCTTTGATAGAAAAACCGGTGCGGCTTTATGGTCTTTCAAAGTCCTTTTTATCATGTCTGTATTGTGCCTGCCTGCGCCGATCCATACATAAATTGCTGCACCGTACATTTCATTCCAGGGATTTCCTGTGTCAACAGCAGCCAGTGGCAATGGGGTCGGGATCTGACGAACTATGAATTCCCATGAAATATTCCATGTCTTGATCACCCTTGAAGTCCTAAAAAGGTATGAGCCAGCATTAAGATGACCTGAACACCTGTATAATTTTAGAAAATAAGGAGATCCTCCTATTTCTATTTTGACGGCCATTGTATGCCTTGAATTCTTGATCGTGCTTTTTTTTACTGGAATATTTTCATTGGAAAGATTCTCAATAAATCTAATGACCTCATTCGGGGTTTGACTCGACGACAACACCAGCCTTTTATTATTGCGTTTTTGTTTAAGAGAACACTGTATGCGTCTACGGCCTTTTTTTGACCAATGGCGTATCATACGGGAAAAGGCATGCTCTTGTACCTGAAATCTTAAGGACCTTGCCTTAAGTTCCAACCAGTCATGAGACAATATGGCAACAAACCTCAATATTTCATGCCGTGAAACCTTGCCCCAAAATGGAGGCAGTATATAGCTTAATTGGTTAAGGTGCTCTTCTGCCATGAGCGGCCTTGAACGAAGATGTGCTCTGTGAAGATCAATTAAGAAAAACCGTCCCTTCTCAGAGTCATATATCACATTGTTTAGATGGAAGTCGGGCTGAAAAAGTCCGGCATCTGAAAGACCGGTAATCAACTGACAAAACGCGTACATAGCCTCACGTTTTTCCTTGATTTGCAGGTTAGGCCAGGTTGATGCCAAAAAAGACTCAAGCTCTTGGCCAATTACTTTTTGGGTCACAAAATAACTTCGCCCTTTTGACAAACCGTGGGCCAGCGGAGGGGCGGTTAGCCCATGCTGATGTAATGCCTTGGCAAGTGTCCATTCTTTTTTTCCAGGATCACGAAATTTCAGAACAAATGGATTCAGCAGAAATACCTTTATGAAAAGATCTCCATTGCAATAAACCTTCCTCCTTGCCGTCTCCTTGACAAGCAATGTTTCGTTTGAACTCAACAGCTTTTCAAGATCAAAGTCGGTGTTAAAGGCATCCCGGCCTTCAGCATTGGGAGGTATTGGAAGTCGAGTTGACATTTTTATGTAAGTGATTTGATGAAGACCTTGATTTTTTCTGCTCTATAGCTCTTGCCATTTGAGCTTGAGATTGCGGTCGATACAGGCTATCCCTTTGACCATTCGGCAGAGGACCTTAGTCATTATTTTCTGTTTGCATAGATTCAGATCTGTCTTGGGCATGTTTCGAAAGCTGTATCTGTACCTGATCGAACACTTCTTCCACTTTTATGATATTCATGCAGTGCGGCTTCTTGCAATATTTTTGAAGACATGGAGAGCATGGCCTTGGTTTTTGTATAACTACATGGCGCTCCGTGTCCTGGTAAGGCCCGGTGTGATGGACCGTACTTGGTACAAACAGGGATATGGTAGGCGTCCCCACTGCCACGGCAACATGAAATGGGCCCGTGTCGTTGGTAATGAAGAGATCCAGCCCATTGAGTGCGGCAGGCAGCTTTTTTAAAGGCAGGCGCCCTACAAAGTTGATTATTCTGGATTTCTGACCGAGGTCGGTTGTCATCCCTTCAGCTATCTCCTTGCCAATCTTTTCATCTCCAGGTCCACCGAACAGGACAATATTGACATCTTCAGAATCGGCAAGGAGTCTCTTTCCAAGTTCTGTAAAGTGCCCCTTTGGCCAAGCCTTGTATGGTCTTGAGGCGGATATCTGAAATCCTATCCTTTTGTTTTTTGCATAGTTGTATCCCAGGCCGTTAAGCAAATTATCCCAGAATGCTTGTGTCTCCTCAACCGTCAAAGGCAACACCATCCGTTTGTCCCGGGTGGAATCAAGTTTAACCTTGAAGAGTGTGCGCAACACGTCGAGTCTCTGCTCTATTGCATGTGCTTCATCCCTGTATGGGACTCTTACATTAAGAAACGGGGCCACGGTTTCATCCTTGAAACCGATACGGGCAATAAAAGGAATCCCGGCCATGTAAGCGGCCTGAACAGGGCAGGAATCACTGTCATGAAATACCAGACACAGGTCGCAAAAACGTTTTTTGAGCCTGTTAGCTAGACCAAAAACACCTCTGTATGCCCCTTTATACGGAATGATAACATCTGCATCAGGATTGTTGGTAAAAAGCACTGCATACCGGCTCTTCACCAACCAGTCTATGCGTGCTTGCGGGAACAGGCGTCTTGTAGCCCGAAGAGCGGGTGTGGAAAGCAAGGTGTCACCGATTGCAGTGCAGGACACAACTAGAATCTGCTTAACCATCTTGGGATCGAATTGGCTGATTGGCCTTATTTGCCTTTGCTGAATTCGTTGCAGGCCAAGTCTTATCTTCCATAGAATTCTAGTAAGGGTCTTCATCAGACATTCATATTCAATGAACCACGTCTCAGCATGTTCTCAAATTTCCTTATTTTTTATAGAATACCATACTTGGCTTACAGTAGTTAGCGGGTTGATTTGAGGGTGCAGCACCATAATTGAATAATCAGGCTGATTCAAGCACGTCGCGCCAGAGCAGGCTGAATACTGGTTTTTCCTGTTTTTTTGTTATATTTTTGGACATCCTTTATTCACCGGTTTACACTTTTTTCGAAAAAGAGTGTATTATCGAATTGAATGCCGATGTCGAAACTGGAAATTCGAAATTCGAAATTAAGTAACACATTTACATCTTTGTGTTTTTTCCAATTTCCAATTTCACTGCCAAAATACAAGATCAACAAAGTGTAAACTACTTTTGACTTGTCGTGAAGGATGCCTCATCTTGTATTGATATATTCCGATTGTCGGTGGCAGCCGCATAGTATCTATTATAGTAACCGTTCAAGGGTTCAGGGTTTACCGAAAATTTGAACCGTTGATTCGTGAGTTCTGAATGGAGAAGGCATGAGAATAAAACGAGGGGAGCATATGTCATACCCCCCTAAATTTGAGGATATTGGGGCATGGCACTTGGCCCGAGACCTAACTCGCATGGTCAACGGAAGAAAGGTAACCCTGAACCCGTGAACGGTTACATTATATGAATGGAAAAAGATTGAGATTTTGGGAGGCAATGTGCTGAAGGGAAATTACCGGCATGGTTGACTCGAGGATTACGCCGTCAGATGGAGGCAGGCTTGAAGTCAACAGGACATTTTTTCCGCTCCTTGAGTCCAATGGTCTTGCGACCTTTAAGGCGCTGATGTCACACCCGGGGCACGCGGTGGCAAAGTGTGTTATTAAAGAACGAAATACCGTTCGACTTGATCTCGAAACAGAGAGCGGAGAAAAAAGAGCCTTTTTTCTTAAACGATATGCACCCCCTACAATACAGGACAGGTTGAAGGCATATCTCAGACTGAAGCGTCCGGCTCCTGGTGCCAGGCAGGAATGGCATGCCATGTGGACCTTCATGCATCTTGGCCTTCCAGGTCCTGTACCAGTGGCTTGGGGCCAAGATGGTGGGCCTTCTTTGGTCCTTTCTGAGGGTGTAAGTCATGTGATGAGACTCAGTGAGTGGGCAGAAAGGAATTTTGGAAAAGGGTCTCATAGAAACACACAAGCCATTCCGGCAAAGCATAGAATCATTGAAGAAGTAGCCAATATCGTGGCAAGAATGCACGCAAAGGGTCTGCACCACCAGGATCTATACCTTTGCCACTTTCTGTGTGGCTCAGAACAGGACGGCCTGCCCCTGACTCTCATAGATCTCCAGCGTGTGGAACGTCACAGGAGATTGTCCAGAAGACGGCAGGTAAAGGACCTTGCCCAACTGCACTTTTCCTCGGCCAAATACATAACCAGGCAGGACGTACGGCGTTTCTGGAAGGTCTATAATTCAATATATCATACTGGAAGGCGAAAAATTCCGCTCTGGCACTCAATACTCAGGAAAAGTGAACGCATAAGACGTCATACACTCAAACACAGACTGTGATAGAGTCAGGCCCCTCAACTGCCACACAGTGAAGGAAGAATTATATCGAATTCTTAATATTTTGGGTTGCCTAAGGCCTGATGTCCTCGTACCTGTCCTCATCTGTTAATATGTCTTTCCCATACAACCCAATGGATTGAAGCTTTGGAAGCATTCCACCTTCAATCGTTGTAATATAGATCTTCTCAATAAAGGCCGGTTGGTCTTCGATCCTGGTCTCTCCGCGATATACACCATCTACCGCATAGACCTTGATTTTTCGACCGATTTTAGCCCTCATCTCTAGGATAGCGAAGTTGTCCTTGGCGTCGTATTTGGTCTTAAACCCATAGGCCCACCTTCTTTGAGTGGATGAGAGTTCCTTTCGCTGTCC
The DNA here is from genome assembly GCA_964646435.1 of uncultured Thermodesulfobacteriaceae bacterium. Classification (GTDB taxonomy): domain Bacteria; phylum Desulfobacterota; class Dissulfuribacteria; order Dissulfuribacterales; family UBA3076; genus UBA3076. The sequence continues at coordinate 32,386 of CAZYEJ010000008.1, read as the reverse complement.
GTCCTTAGCCAGTCTGATCCAGTAGGCAATTACCGCTTCCTTCGAATAGATTTTTCCGTCAGGTGTCAACTGAACGTCATATTGAACGATATTGGCATTCTTGCTCCGTTCGATCCTAAATACATGTCTGGTCTCTAGATCTTTGGAAAAGGACTTGGATGGAATAGCCATCATGACGCAAACAAGGATAAAAATGTAAGTGCTGATTGAACGAAATATGCATAATCGAATCATTTCAGACTATAGTGGACCCCACTTCGGGTTCAGCGAAGAGTTCCAAAGTTGTCAAGGCTGTGAGGAATGATCAGCGGTGCTCTTTTTTCCGTCATATTCTTGATTATCCTCGACGGTCTGATCAAATGTGCCTTTAAACCTTGGATGGTTGCTGACTCGAATTACCCGCCAGATTGAGAACAAATTCAGCCAGTCTTAAATCAAACTCAGTATCAATGTTTGCCATGATTTCATTGATTAAAATAAATGATGTCTTATCACCTTTGATACTTTTTTTATTGATGATACAATCCCTGGTAATGACGTATGCCACGCCGTTTTTGTGGTACACCGGCGTAAGCTGCTGTCTGGCAATTATGTTCGCCCCGGCTGGGTCATAATAATCCAGCTTGTCCTTTCGAATTACAAGCTGTTTCAGGGGATGTGCCTTGGCGTCTGTCTCACTGACGGTCCATACGGCATCAAAACCCCCTTTGATGAGTTTCTCTATGGATGCCGTCACATAATCTGGTTGACGCAAGGGAGAAGTCGGCTGTAGCATTACTATGATATCATACTGTCTTCCATCGATTTGTTCGCATTCCAGCAAGGCATGATTGAGCACCTCCCAGTCACCCACAAAATCCCCGGACAATGCCTTTGGCCGCATAAACGGCACGTCCAGGCCGCTTTCCTTTGCTATTTGAGCTATTTTTTCATGGTCCGTCGAAACGACCGCCCTGTCCACATACGGTAACTGTTTTACCACGCGTCCGACAAGGGCAACGAGGGGAACACCGTTCAGTTTACGGATGTTTTTCAGTTTCATGCCCTTGCTCCCACCGCGTGCGGGTACTACCACCAGTATGGTCTTGTTTTCAAGCATAAATTTCCTTCTGTTTTTCTCGTTTTCCTGGAGAACCTTGTTATCCTATCATCCTAATTTGTTTAAGGTATCTTATTTGGGGTTATTGTTGCTGCGTAATATTTACAGATAATCGCAAAATTATCAGGCACATAAACGTTTGATAAGGGCAAGGTATTCTTCGGTTGCATGTTCTATGGAAAATTCCCGACCACGGGCCATAAGGATATTTTGGTCTGGAGGATTTTTTATGCAATGAAAGATCGCTTCCGCCAATGCAGCATAATCACCCACGGGAACCAAGGTCCCAAAACGTCCATCTTCCAAAATCTCTGCAGGTCCACTAGAACAGTCAGTGCTGACCACCGGACAACCGCAAGCCAAGGCCTCGATCAAAACCATTCCAAGCCCTTCCCATGCTGAAGAAAGGACGAAAACCGAGGCTTTAGCCATATAACTGAAAGGATTTTTTACGAAACCAGGCATGTAGAGATCGTCGGAAATGTCCAGTTCTTGAGCCTGTTTGAGAAGTTTGACACGTTGTTCCCCCTCACCAAGGATGATCAGTCGGGCCTTCATCATTCCCCTGACTCTGGCGAAGGCGCGCAATAAAGTTGGGAAATCTTTTGCCGGCCTGAGCTTTCCAACGGCAAGAATTACCGGCGGTGACCCAGGGTAAAACCAATCACATGCATATTCCATGGCGCGGTCTTTAATCTCAGGAGTAATAACAGGGTTGTAGATAGTGGTGATACGATCAGGAGGCAGGTTGATCACTTTAGCCAAATCTTTTGCCACTCCCTTTGAAACGGCAACAATTGCATCTGATTTCGGATAAAAACGGCGCGCAATCTTTGGATATGCCCTGATTCTGCGCTTTTGTTGATTGTTGGCCACCTTAGCGGAGAGAGCAATATGGGCTGTGACGATTACCTTGGTGGAGACCTGGGATACATCCCGTGCCAGGATAGCCGCAATATTTGGATAATCCATGGCAGAGATCATGACTTGTGGCCGTTCACAGACGAGATAACGCGCAAGACCAGGGATTGCACCCAGAACCCAATGGGACTTAGGCGCCAAGACCATTTTGGCAAGGGCTATAGCATCCCCATGAACGCGAGTCAGGGAACCAAGTGCCTGGAGGGACGAATGTACTGCAAGGTCAACAATCCTAACCTTGGCAGGGATTTCATCTAGGTAATACCCTTCTTTACGTCCCATAACGAGGTCGACGCGATGACCTTTATCTGACAGACAGCGGGCAATATTGAGAATAAAACGAGCGCCACCACTGCCGCTGAATGAGCGAATAAATAGTGCAATGTGCATGGGAGACAAACTAATAGCGTGATTTTTATCCATGTTTGCATTAATCCTGATATATTTACCGGAATCGTTCACCAGTCTGGCTTGGCAATAAGCATAGATGCCAGGCATAACCACTTTTTTATTTTCTTTGTTCCCCAGGGTCTTCCTGCCTGAAAATTCCCCATGCCTGCAATTATATCGAGCGTTGCAAGCAGAAACTGACGCCTCGGCGGCATAGCTATTGGGTCCTCAGTCCTGCGCCGGATCTCCGGCTCCAGATAATGAACCAGATGAGGGTGTTGACACACAAGTTTAATCAATTCTTCAGCAATAGGTAGCTCTCGAGATATTTCCCAGTCCAGGAGAGCGAAATTACCATTTACAGAAACGACAAAATTACTTTTCCCTAGATCACCGTGACCAATGCACAGGGGTATTGTTTCATCCCTCAGGGACAGACATTCCTCAGCGGCTTCAAGAAATCTTGGCAAAGGTACCCATTTTTTCTTCCACTTAACTTCGGAAGTCAGGCCGACAATTTCATTGCTTATCCAATCCGTGTTGTAAACATCGGCCGCTCGGCGATGGCGAATAGAACCATGGTCATAAAACCGAAACAAGGAGGGCAGCACCTTATCCGCCAATACCTCCCAATCAGTTGCTTGGCCGAAACGACGGCCACAGACAAGTTCTTCAAGTATGTATGGCGGCTTAGCGGCGGTGTCTTGCTCAAGGATCCAAGGTTGTCGAAACCCAGAGATTGAGGCGAATCGTTTTCGAGCAACCATTGCTCCATCGAGCTTTTCCGGTGACTGCTGCTGCCTGGCGACCCAAAGGGTCATCTGCTGCTGATTGTAAAAAGCGCGCATATTAGAACGAAAAAATACAGCACTGGCCGATATATCCGCCCGTATGCGGGTGCCGAAAATAAGATAATAGAGCGCCTTGGTTGCGCCGCGAACTGGGAAGCCCGGAATAAGAATTGTGACACCAGATGTGGTTTGAGGAAAGATGTGTTGAAGATAGTTCCATAATATCTCTTCACGAACTAGCCAATCGCCGATTATTCTAAAAGCTGTCCCTTGAGTCTTGTCATGACCGATAGCATCAAGACGCGCCTCGATGGCCGCGAGTGTATCGAGGCTTTCGGCAAGATCATGATCGACAATTCGTCCCCGGGCTCGCTTTGAAATATACCATCTCATAATCGATGGAAAAACATACTGTGATAATAATGTCTCTTTTGGTTAAAAGTATATGGAATTTCAATAAATTGCGGTGAGATCCTCGAATCGAAACTGTTCGTTAACAAAAAGAAAAGGGCATCCGTTTTTCATCGCTGATTTTCTATCGGATTCCCCATCTCCAACGACAAGCACCTGATTGCTTTTCAACCCTTCTAATGCAATGATACGCCGGAGTGTCTCATGCTTTTCATTCGGCCACCCAAACACCCCGCGAAAATAATCATCCCATTTTCTGAATCTAATGATCTCTTTCAGATTGGCATCAGGGGTGGTGGAACTCACGTATAGTCCATATGCCGGCGAAAATTTTCTGAGCGCCTCTTCCGCTCCTGCCTTCTCCGGGCAGATTTTTGCCCCTGCCACAACAATTTCGTTGTAAAATCCGGCCAGCTCTTTGATTTTTTCCCTTAAAAGCGTATCTTTCCTGTAACCAAGTCTCAGGAGAATCTCTTTCAGGATGACGTAACGGCTTTGTTCAAATATTTCAGAAAGGACCACACGAATGATTGGGGCATGGCGGTCATCTGCGGGAAACAGTTTAAAATAGGCATCGTATTTTAACTGGTTTGAGTCAATAAGCGTTCCGTCAAAGTCAAAAACAATTACTCGTATTCCCACATAACCCTCGTTATGAAGCAGCCAAAAATCCACATTAGGGTGCCTGCTTTTCAATTGCATTCCAGTTGGGAATGACCGTTTTCCTCGCCTTCCTGGGGAGTCTTGCTATCCTGTCATCTTCATAAAAAGAGTCATTATCAAAGTGGGTGGTGCTCACTTCCTCAAAAATTGCACCATCAAGGGTATGGAATTTATGCCATTCACCAGGTCTCACCAGAATAGTATCCCCTATCTGCGGTTTGATCCTTTTTCCGTCCAGCTCTACCTCCAAATCCCCGTATAACAACTGGAATGTTTCTTCCTTTTTCTTATGATAATGGTAGGGATGTTTCTGCCTGGGGAGCTGGATGATTAGTTTTTTGCAATACTTGCGGTTGATACAGTTCATGATGACCGCACCAAATTCCCTGAACCGCTCAAGACCACAGTGGTGGGACAACTCAATGGAGCTATCTTTTCCGATATGTATCCTCGCCTTGTGGAGCATCCCTTTCACCTGAAGCATGATGTGGTAAATTATCTCTTCCGGGGGCAATGCAGTATTGGCAACAGCCATATTTACAGGCTCGTGTGAAGAATAATCTTTGTCAGCCTCAATCCCATCAAACCAGTCGCCACTTGTAAGTTGGCCGTCACTGAGCGGCATTGCAAAATATACCTTGTCCTTCTTAAGCTTATCACCCTTTTTGATCTCCTCCCTTGCGAATACCCCCCGCATGAGTGAGCGTAAAGAGGCAATCTCTTCAGGAGAGGCAGGGCTGCGATGCTTTCCGCCACAGGCCGCCACGGCCTGTTTGTGTGCCTCAATCCATCGGGCGATTTGCTCAGGTCTGGAGGAATATCTGTTTAACTTATGTTCTTCTGTCTCCATTCCTACGTGCCTTTCGAACAGCCTCGCACCCTTTCCATAAGCAATTTGAATGGCCGCGTAGTTGTCAGGTTCCTCATGAGTGGAAAACCCAATGGGCACGTCCGGGAATCGCTCTTTCAGCACGTCGATCTGATTCAGTCTCAGCTTGTCGTTCGGTGTGGGATAGATGGCCACACAATGCATCAAGGCAAAGTGCATATTTCTTGATTCGAGGAAACTCACCAGCCTGTCTATCTTGTCCATGCTCAACCCTGCCGTTGAGACAATGACGGGTTTGTTCACCTGGGTAATCCGTTCAATAAGAGGCCGGTCACTTGCGGAACAACTGGCCACCTTGATAATTTCAATGCCAAGATCAAGGATAACGTCCACGGATTCTTCATCGAATGGGGTGCATATAGTATGCATCCCGTTTTTAATGACGGCCTTAGTGAGCGTCTCGTACTGCTGTGCGGTCAAGGCCGTTTCCATGAATCTCGGGATATGTTTTATATCCTTTCTCTGTTTGTAATCCGGATGAATAAAGGTATCCAATTGCCTGAATTGGAACTTGAGAGCGGCACGCACACCTGCCTTTCTGGTTACATCACCCAATGCATTAATGATGTTGAGGGCATGATTCATGTCGCCCTGGTGGTTGTTGGCAAGATCGAGAATAAACAGATCGTTAAAATTAAAGTTGTGCATAAAATTTACCTCGTTTCCAGACAGGCGCTTATTAGAGCATCTCAAAGGCCTCTGGCCCGTATCCCCTATCGTAGTTGATCTTCACGGTTCTCTTGTGTCGATGGGAGACATGGGCGGCAGCTATAACCAACATGGTCTCAAGACCTCTCTCAAGCGATATGGGGGCGTCCGCTGGATCCCTCCCGCTCAGGATAACTTCAATAAAGTCTATCTCTCCCTTGAAGTCGTCGGGACGCATTTTTTGAATCGTTTCCTCTATAACCTTTCCTTTCCCATCCCAGTAACGCACGGCATCGTGTTTACCATTAAGATTGACAAACCATTCAAGAAAACCGTTGGAGCCTTGAATTCGCACCTTTTTTTGCGGGGGCTCAGTAACCACATCCTGGGCGATGTCTCCCACGAGACCAGTCTGGGTCTTGACATTCAGCAGACAAATCCGGTCATATTTAACAATACCATCTGTCACCATATCCATTGTGGAGGATACCTCAACGATCCTTCCAGCGTTAACAAGATGGGCAAACCGCTGCCAGATGTTTATGGCATGAGAATGCTCCCCACTAGCTCCACCTCCACGTTCAGAAAAACCGAGGTAGGTGTCCTTGGGGCCGCTCAGCCATGGATGGGCGGTGAAAATACCGCCCCAATGTTCCCTGAAACAGGCGCTGATAGTGATGGGATCGCCAATCGTGTTTTTTGCAAGAATCCGGGCGGCGCGCCTGGAATTTTCGGTCATGGTATGGTTATAACCGACCGCAACGAATGTCCCTGTGGCCTTTTTAAGGTCGACAATCCTCTGGACCCCTTCGAGAGAGGGCATACACAAAGGCTTCTCAATAAGCAATATTTTCGGTGGGTTGTTTTCCAACACCCTGGTTGCCATACTGATGTGGGTGTCCGGAGGGGTGCCTATGATGACCACGTCAAAATTTTCACCCGAGACCATATCCGCCTCTGAAAGCCGTATGTCCGGGTCCCAGCGTCCATAGCGGGACGGATATATGTCCTCGCGTGTTCGTTTCAGTGCATCAGGGTCGATGTCGCATATAAGAACATCCCACCCCTTGGTACGGCAGGCATGTGCCAGATGGTTGCCGATAGAACCGGCGCCGTAAATTTTTACACTGTACATCATCTTCTCTCCTATCTGCTGATCCTGAATATATATTTAGATATCTGTGTGACCTTGATGCTTTCAAAGCGATTAAGCAGTCTTCCCATGCATGCTATCTTTCTCATGATTTCCGGCACAGAAATATCCGGAAAGCGATGGGCATGGTAGACTAGATTATTTCGATGCCCAGGTCGATGCATATTGATACGTTTCGACATTGTCCGCAAGTGGTTTTGGATCCACCCATGGACATAGTCGCTCAATGATGTAGCCGGGGGTTGTCTCTTGTTGTAGCCTCCGGCCTCCAGGACCTGGATAATCCGTTCCGCTGCCAAAGGGCCGTCAAGCCCCGCGATGTGCCGATCCAATACCTTTCGACGCTCAGCATAATCAAGCGGCCCGAGTTTTCCTTTCACGATGGCACGGATCGTCGTGCAGAGCTCATCGATTGAAAAGACACACCGGCTTACCAAACCAGGCAATTCAAAGTCGAACATCTCTGATTTCACTGGCTGGTAGTTCACAGTCGGTGTGCCGAGCACTGCGGCCTCCACTTGGGTCGTACAGCCATTCGCAATCAATGCCTGTGCTGCCATCAGCCATGGAATGACGTTTCCATCGTTTGCTATATGCAGATTGTCACACCGTGCAGCTATGGCATGCCATGGACCTTGGTTCTCAGCCGGGTGAGGCCGGACGATAACATTAGAGCTGCCAAGCGACTTACACAGTGGTGGGAGCATCTCCTGAAAGTAATTAAAAAGGGCGAGTTTATGCCGACCCTTACCGATATCAAATTGATTCGCCGCATCGGTGCCATCTTTTGCCATTGCCTTTTTAAGTTCACTGAGTTTTGGATAAAAATGGTTCACCTTGCTAAAGTTTGTGTTGACCAGCACGAAGTCCCCAAACCGTTCACGAATCGCATCTGCGTCTGCCCGGTAAAACTCACGTAGCTCCGGCCGCATCAAGTCGATGCGGGGATTTCCGGTAATATGGATTTCCGCTCCATGATAGCCTGGATACTTGCGAAAGGTGCTCGCGTCATCCGGGCCCCACGCAATCAGGTGGGAGACTTGCCGCATGGTGACCGGTGACAGTCGCCACCGGTAATATTCAGGGTCTGGTTCACGCAGCAGGCCTTCCTCATCCCACGCAACGATTTCATGACCAAGCTTGCGCAGGATGTCGAACATACGAATGCTTAAAGAACGAATGCTCTTGGCAAGATAAACGCCCCTTGGAATCGAATCTACCCGGAAATGGAGAAACGCCCGTGAGCCTATAATGACAGGAAAACCGCTCTCAACCGCAATACAACCCAAGAGAAGTTTGGCGTCCAGCTCGCGGACTTGCGTCTCTACCGGAATAATAAGAGTTGAAGGTAAAATAGTCATGACAGATGCTTTTAATCTCTGCGAACTGCCAAGGCCTCCCAGCGCCTGGCAAACGCATCAAAGAGTTGATCATTGGTGGAAATAGCGCCAATCTCATGATTGAGCCAATAAGATCGAGTTGTCCAGTTAAAGCTGCCGAAAATAACCCAGCGCCGGCCATCCTTCTCCGCAAGCACGAACTTGTTATGCATCGGGAGGCCCTTAGGATGAATGATGCGCCGGAACAGGATTCCGGCTTGAATCAGCATCCGCTCTACCTCCACAGGGACCCGTCTCAGTGTTGGTTCAGCCAATATCTTCACTATTGCGCCACTGTGGACAAGTCGTATCAAGGCCTTGACGAACAGCGCCCCTTTGATGTGTGACGCAGCAATTCGTATCTGCGCGCCCTCTCCAAGCCGTGAGAGAAACCGTATTACAGGATGCGGTCGTATCCGAGGCCAAAAATAGATATCGGTGGCCTTCCCTTTTACCGCTTTGTTTGCAATTGGGGAAAAACGATAGAACATGATACGTTTCGCCCGGTGGATCCACCGGGCATGTTCAACTAGCCCTTTAACCAGCCTGGGGTCGCCAAGCCCAACCAGGACATTGTGACCATGATCCTGGTCACCGATTTCAGATATGATAGCCGGGTCATCCCCGGGACCATTTCCGGACGGGTTAAAGGAACCAATAAAGGCAATCGGCCTCGGGTGAGAAAAGCAATAGAGCTTTTCATGCAAATGCGGTTTCCGAACTATCCTGGGAGAGGTTGGCACCCGCTGCAGGGACACGGTACGAAACCCTTCGCCTAAACCATTCGGGCCAGACAACATTTCAATTACATCCTCATTGGCATGCGCTGTTCGAGGATGACGCTCCAGGGTCACAGTAACCTTGATGCCTTGCCGGTGGGCACGGATTAATTCCTCGGCCAGCATCCGGTCACGAAAGTAGTATGTTACCCAATCAATGGTTCCGCCGGGCGGCACCGCAGCGATACGTTCCGCCAGGAGGTCACGCAAGCGGTATGCCGGCATATCAGGACCGCCGAAATGGACCTCGCAACCTGTCTCACATTTAGGATACTGATGTAACATCCAAAGGGCTATCGACCGCGGTTGACTGTGCATCCAGAGCTAGGGAACTTTCTCTCAAATCGGAAAAGACCTTGCAGATGTAGTCTATTTGTTCCTGGGTATGCGCTGCACTCACGCTGCAGCGAACCAGGGATGCGCTGTCCGGTGTAGCCGGGGGCAATGCCAGATTCACATACACCCCGCGATCCAAAAGATTGCTCCAGAGGACGAGGGCCTGTTTTGCACTCGGCAAGCGGATTGCAACAATAGGACTGATCTCCGGGCCCAGGCTGAAGCCCATATCGTCAAGACCTTGATACAAATGGCGGGCATTACGCCAGAGCCGTCGGCGTAATTCAGGGTGTGTCTCCAGTATCTTGAGTGCAGTCCGGGTAGAGGCGATGACCGGTGGCGCAGGCGACGCGGTAAAGATATACGGGCGGCTGGCATAGCGAATCAGATCCAATTCAGGATGGTTGCTTACACAAAAGCCGCCGGTTGCGCCCAGGCTTTTGCTAAAGGTACCTATGATAAAGTCCATGCTGTCTCCCACGCCGGCTTCCTCGAGGAGCCCGCGTCCGTGTTCACCAAGGACACCCAGTGAATGGGCCTCGTCCACCAGTAGATAGGCACCGTATTTCTGCTTTAAGGTTACTATATCTGCCAGAGGGGCCCGGTCGCCTAACATGCTATAGATGCCCTCCACCAGAATCATGGTATTTGCGGTTTTTTTGCCAAGCCGTTGTAGGCGTTTCTCTAAATCAATTACATTATTATGTCGGAATCGAATGATTTCCGCACTGCCCATACGGCATCCGTCATAGATACTCGCATGACAGTGTGCATCTACCAAAAGCGTATCACCACGACCCGCCAGGACCGACAACATCCCCAGATTGGCAAGGTAGCCGGTAGAAAATACGATGGCGGAACGGTAACCGAAAAAGTCTGCAAATTCATGTTCTAACGCAGCATGACCAGCATATGTCCCGTTTGCCATCCGTGATCCAGTCGTCCCGGTCCCTTGATCTTGAACGGCCTTTTTTGCCGCTTCGATACATTGCGGATCAAAAGTAAGACCCAAATAGTTGTTGGTGCCGGCTAAGATGGTGTGACGTCCGTTAACGATCGCCTCGGTTGCCGAAATAAGTCGTTCGATGACGACGTTAAAAGGATCGATGCCGCTATCTACCAAAACCCGCTGGTCTGCAACGAGACGATAGAATTTGTCGAAAAGGCCCATTACGATTCCACCATCAATTGTTGGACCTGTAAAGCAAGGTCCTTAACGGTACGGACATCTGGCAATATATTTAATGGAATGGAGATATCAAAGCAGTCCTCTATTGCGGGTAGAAGTTCCATTACCCCCATAGAATCAAGACCGAGATCTGCTACCAAATCCGTCGTTTCATTGATTTTTTGTTTGTCCCGGGCGAGCTGCTGCAAAACCAGATAGATTTGTGCAAGGATGTCTTCATACTGTGACATAGGTTCGCGCTCCTTTCAAGATTCGTCGTGCCATCCCAAGGTACGCAGCAGACCTTCTTTCAGAGGAAATTGCGGTTTCCATCCGGTTGCCTTGCTAAAGGGCATATTATCGCATACCCAGTCGGGATGCATAAGTTCCCGTAATTTTCCAGGGGTCAGCATCGGCGCATATCCTATCATCCTGGCCGTCATCAGATTCAGCTTGGTCAGGGTAGCAAGTACCGTCACAGGCACCCGCACGCGAAGGACAGGTCTGGCGCGTAGCAGTGCAATCGTTTTGATCACATCACTCCAAGTATATCCACCGCTACGATCGTCGTGCAGTTCGAATACATATTGTCCACAACCGTCGTTCTCCAACCATTTTATCACCGCCTCTGCCAGGTCTTCTACGTATAACAATGAAAACCGGCGGGCATGCCCGGCACCTGGCACCAAAGCGATACCCCGTCCCATCCAGCGCAACAGCGGCAGCAGTTCTTTGTCCCCTGGTCCATACACAGCAGGCGGCCGGAATACAGCCCAATCCATTTTCTTTGCAGTAGCGGCCAATGCGACTTCACCTTGTCGCTTGCTGGCCGCGTACGGAGAAATGTCCGGTTCACGGGCCGCCAGCGAAGAAATCATCAAAAAGCGAGGTGGCGGATAGTTCTCTGTAGCAGCCTGGGCCAACCTCGCTACACCTGCACTATTGATCCGATTAAAATAGTCCTGGGATGCGCCACGAACTGTGCCCGCACAGTGCACGACAGCCTCTGCACCACAAACCAAACGGCGTAAGCTGTCCATGTCCTCTAGGTCCCCTATCACCCACTGCGTGACCATGCCAGTAAGCCGGGCCTTAACCGAGGAAAGACGCACTAAGGCCCTGACTTGCCAGCCTTCGGCCTCAAGCCGCTGTGCCAGTACACCGCCTATGAACCCGGTTGCTCCCGTCAAGGCAATCACACGAGACATAAGAATCTTCCGGTGGACGCCGGATCGGACACGATACCACCTCTATTTATCGGTGAGCACTGATTCAGAAATACGTTTAGGATAATCGGAAAAGGATAAATCGGCAAACGGATTGTCCTTGTAATATCTATCTAAGGCGGAATATTTTGCTGGATGCTCAGTTATAGGCCGTTTCTGTGCACTTTTGTGGCCTAGCCCAATTCGTTGGATAAAATCCTGCTGCGCTTTGGATCGAGACGGCTTCCCGGAAGAAGTGCGAGGTAATGTATGGAGAGGAACCAATTCCACGAAACAGTCAATGCCCAATCCATGGCGGATCAAACCCTGCAGTTGTTTGGTCAGCAATTTTCTCTTCGCTGGGTCGGATTCACGGCACTGAACGACCATGACAGCGATTTCCTTCCCTTTTGCGTCTGGGACGGAAAAGGCTATCGTATCTCTAGGTCTTACACCGGGCTGCTGCTCAGCCAGATATTCCAGGTCCTGAGCCCAGATATTACGGCCGTTGATGATGATCAAGTCTTTTTCACGTCCGGTAATTACGATATTTCCCTGAATTCGATAACCGATATCGCCGGTATTGAGCCAGCCATCCTGGGACAGGACCTCCCGGGTCGCATCAATATTTCCAAGATAGCCGGACATTATACTCGGACCCTTAATAAAAATGGTCCCGCAGTACTTGTCCGGCAATTCTTTTCTTTGCCGATCCCGTACTACAACTTCATATCCTGGTAGCGGTTTGCCGCATTTAACGAAAGTGCTCGTATGCAAAGGGCGCTCTTCCTCTGAAGCGTCCTCCACAGCCAACACCTCCTGGTGTGCAACAAAATGGTCGGTGTCTATAATGTCCACATCCAGACCCTGGCCGAGAGGTGCAAAACTCACAGCGAGAGAGCATTCTGCCATGCCATAACAAGCCAGAAAGGCCTTTTTGTCGAATCCACAGGGAGCAAAGATTTTCGCGAATTGTTTTAGGAAGTCGGGACGGATCATTTCCGCTCCGACTCCTGCCACGCGCCAGGCACTGAGGTCAAACTGATCCACACTTTTCCGGACGCGGCGTGCGCAGAGTTCATAACCAAACGGTGGGCCGAAAGAGATCGTGGCCCTACTCTGGGTCATCAGGGCCAACCACTGCCTGGGCCGCATTGCAAATGCCTGAGTGTCCAGATAATCGACGGAGCACTGAAATGCCATCGGGGCCAGTACGAATCCAACAAAGCCCATATCATGATAATATGGAAGCCAGGATACACAACGGTCACCGGGCTGGACCCGAAGTCCAGTCCCAAGAATGCCTTTCAGATTATTTAGAACCGCTTTTTGGGAGATGACCACTCCGCGCGGAAAATGCGTGCTTCCAGATGTGTATTGAATATAGGCCGTTTCCATGGGTCCTATGGGAAGCGGCTGGATGGTGCTTTGGGGAAGATCAGCAAATGCATTAGGGGCGCCGAAAAATTTGAGGTCCAATCCTGCAGCGGCCTCAGCAAGAAACTCGATAAACCCTTCATGGGCCATGGCAACCGCTGTCTGGCTATTTACGAGCAGTCTCCGCAAATGCTCCACATAATTATTGCGGCTGCCCATGGAAATCACTGCGGGAAGTGGGACCGGCACCAAACCGGCGTATTGGCAGGCAAAAAAGAAGCGCTGGAAATCAGGGTGAGTGTCTGCCACCAGTGCCATCCGGGTACCATGTTCCAGCCCCAGGCTGTGGAGACGGAGGGCCAGTACCTGTGCCTCTTCCCGCAATTGTGCATAAGGAAGCACGGCAGAAAGTTTCCCTTTATTGGTATAAAAATTATACCCGGTTTTACCCTGGGCAGCATAATCAAGTGCCTCTGCCAACGTGGGAAAATCCGCACCCCGCAGCGGCAGGTTGTTTTCAGTTGGTGTCGCCTGCATAATCTCTATTGGATAATAATCAATTTTTTAGACAAATGTATTAAATAGTATATCAGCTTTATCATTGATGGGGAAGCAGCCATCAAACAAAAAGTGGATTTTTGGATGGACCTATTGATATTTCATTTATTTCCGAATGTCAAATCAATTTAATTCCTTACAATCTTGAGAGTCCAAAGTTCTTTCGTCATGCCGGTCCCGGATCGGAGTCCGGGATGACGGATTGGGTTCAGAGGTCCACTTCAGAAATCTGAAACGTTGATTCGTGAGCTCTAAAAAAAGGTGAACTTGCACTGGAATTAACCCCTGGACCTTGAACCATGAACGGTGAGCGATTACTCTATTTGTAATTTCCCAATAGATACGAATATATTCGGTGTTTTCATTTGCTATGAAATTTTTTATCCCACGTCTGCCTGGCAGACAGAAACAAAATAATGGGTTGTTACGGGTCGTGCCTGTGACAAGTCGCCGTGCCTTATACAGGTTCATCCGCGTTCCGTGGTCAATCTATGAAGACGACCCGGTATGGATACCACCCCTTTTGATGGAACGGCACCGACATCTGTCCCGCCGAAATCCTTATTTTGAGCATGCACGTTGTCGTTTCTGGATCGCTTACCGTGGCAAGCAGCCCGTCGGTCGCATCAGTGCCCAGGTGGACGAGCTCCATCTGGAACGTTATCAGGATTCTACTGGTTTTTTCGGGATGCTGGATGCGCAAAACGATGCCGCAATTTTCCGGTCTCTTCTGAACGCCGCTGAGACCTGGCTGCGCGAGTTGGGCATGCGCCGGGTCCTTGGGCCGTTTAACCTTTCCATCAACCATGAGTCTGGCCTTCTGGTAGAAGGTTTTGATACACCTCCTATGGTCATGATGGGTCATGCCCGTCCTTATTATGCGGAGCGGTTAGAGGAACAGTGTTATTCCAAAGGAAAAGACCTGTTGGCATATCGTCTCGGCACTGATTTTATGATACCTGCTGTTATACAGGCCATGGGCAAGATGGCAGGGCGGGTGCACATTCGGCCGTTGCGCAAATCCCGCCTGGAAAATGATCTGCAGATCATACGCGATATCTTTGAAGATGCCTGGTCAGAAAACTGGTGTTTCATTCCCTTCACCGAGGCGGAGTTTAGAGATTTAGGCCGTAATTTGGCGTCTCTGGTGGATAAAAACTTCGTGCAAATCGCCGAAGTGGACGGTGTCCCGACAGCTATGATAGTTGTATTTCCAAATTTGAATGAGATTATTCAAGACCTTAACGGACGGCTTTTGCCCATTGGCTGGTTCAAGCTGCTATGGCGTTTCAAGATAACCTATCCCAAGACAGGACGGGTCGTTCTTATGGGCGTACGTAAACGCTATCAACATAGCCTGTTGGGTCCTGTACTCGCGTTTATGATAATCGACGCAGTACGTGTTGCCGTGGTCAAACGCGGCATACAAGAGGTGGAACTGTCCTGGATCCTTGAAGACAATATGAGAATGCGAAACATGCTGGAGTCGCTGGGGGCCGAAGTATACAAACGTTACCGTATCTATCAAAAGAAACTGAAATGAGGAACTTGAGCAATGTCAATACAGAGACATCACGTTTTACAGCCGTAGTCCTTGCGGCGAGTCGTTCGCCTGATGATCCTGTTGCCAAGGCAACAGGGGTCTGTTGCAAGGCATTGACCTTGGTGGACAATAGGCCTATGGTCCTTCGCGTGCTCGATGCCTTGAACGCTGCCAAGGAAATAGACGCCTGTATAATGTGCGGACCGCAACGGTATGCAGTGAATCAGAATAAGGAGCTTTGTGACCGCATTGCATCGGGTCATGTGAAATGGGTGGAAAATCATGCGACCCCCAGCTCAAGTACTTTGCACATATTGCAATCGCTTCCGGAAGATAGCCCCGTTCTGGTAACGACCGCTGATCATGCCCTTTTGACCGCTCAGATGGTGGATTATTTTTGTTCCCATGCCCGTACCACAGGGTGTGACATTGTCATCGGTCTGGCCCAGTACGAACTGTTGGCGGCGGCCTATCCGGAAACAAGAAGGACCGTGACAAGACTTCACGACGGTGCTTACTGTAGTTGCAATCTGTTTGCTTTTCTCACGCCTCGCGCCCATACTGCCGCCGACTTCTGGCGCAAGATGGAAGGCAGACGAAAGAAGCCATGGCGTATGATCAGCGCCGTCGGTTGGATGGCAGTATTGCGGTATCTGCTGGGGCGGCTGTCTCTTGATGAGGGTCTGGCCCGGATATCGCGCCGAATGGGGCTCATCGCAGGTGCTGTTATAATGCCTTTTCCTGAAGCAGCCATAGATGTGGATAGCATTGATGATCTAAGGCTCGTTCAAGACATTGTGAGAAGCTAACCCGTGCCAGACGCCAGATCCTGTCTTTGTATCCAACTTTGGATAAATCTTTCCGCCTCTTTTAGATCTGCGGGATAATCTATCTCGACCCATTGAAGTCCCTCGATGGAGCAAGTCCATACGGGCATTGACCGCGCCATCTCATCGATCCCGGACAGATACCACTGCTTGAGGCCTTGCGGTCTGCGCAAGGCCTGCTCTATAACCGCACGAAATAACGCTGGCCCCTTCCCACGAAAGGAGATCATGCCGACGGATTCCGCATCAACCTGATCAAGAGAAATATCTTTGCCGATCCTGACGAGCCTGTTCCCGTCTAGCTTGACTTTCATATCGTCGGCGTCATACGTAAGCTTGCGATCGGTGGTTACCGTCACTGGCCGGTCCTGTGAAGCAAGAAGACGTTGTAACACTGCTGTCTCGAACAAGGTATCACCGTTCAAAAGAATAAAGTCCTCGTTCATCTCGGTATGCGCTACCCAGCAGGAAACCAGATTGTCAGCGACTGCGAAAAACGGATTATAGATGGTCCGCACCTTGTGAGATTTATACCGGTCGGCCAAGAGTTTCTCGACCTGATCGGCGCCGTAGCCGACAACAACAGTCACTTGCTCGATGCCACATTTGAATAGTTCATCTATTTGCCATTCGAGCAAAGATCGCCCATGAATGCGCAGCATGCATTTTGGAAAATTGTTGGTAAGCGGTAACAGCCTTCGGCCTTGGCCCGCACTCAAAATCACTACTCTCATAATTTCAGAAACCCATAAATTTGGCCCATTTCCCCCAGATGATATTGTGGATCTTTTGGGCTCTATTACAAATATTTTCTTTATCTTAAACTCGCAACACTTGCGGTCCCAGGATGGCACATATTATGTAATTCTTGCTCTATCAGGTGTTCAGTGGCATATCTTGATACCTTGTTTTAAAGTTTGTGGCAACATATCACATTTTTTTCTATTGTTAATTTATAGGATACCCCTTGCTCATAGACCGCTACATAATTCACGAAATAAGCAGACCTCTAGTGGTGATGTTTGCCATTTTGCTGGTTATTTTCGTAAGCTACAGTGCAACCCATTATCTGGCTGATGCAGTGAGCGGGCAGTTATCGAGAAGCACTGCCATATCCCTGATCCTACTCAAGACAGTTAAAGCTCTGGAGATACTCCTATCTATGGCCCTGTATCTGTCTATTGTGTTGACTATGAGACGCCTTTGCACAAACTTCGAGATGACGGCGCTGGCTGCCTCTGGTGTTAGCAATATCCGAATATTCCTTGTAATTTTAAAGTTATGCCTGCTTTTTGCTGCGTTGATTGCATGCCTGTCTTTATTTGTACGTCCTTGGGCATATAAGGAAATGCATCAATTGAGAACACAGGCGAAAACTAAATTTGATATCGCCCAGATGGAACCGGGTCATTTCCACTCAATCGGGGCGAAAAACCGGGTCGTTTTTGCAGAAAAGGTCGATTCTCATCGGAATCGAGCAAACCGGGTCTTTATACAGGATGAACATAACGGTATATTGCGGGTTATCTATGCAAAACAAGTCTATCAAAAAATCGATATGACCAGCGGCGACCAAGTATTGTTTTTTTTAAACGGGTACAGATATGAATTCGCCCTTAATAGAAAGGCCGATCAGGTTTTAAAATTCAAACAATTCATATTCCATCTGCCCAAAGAGACAGTACCTGTGACGTATAAATCCAAAGCTGCTTCCATCATGCAATTGGCACATTCCGACGATCCCGAGGATATCGCAGAATTCCAGTGGCGGCTCTCCATGCCTCTCTCCACAGTGCTCTTAGGGCTGCTGGCTGTTCCCCTAGGCCGAACGGCGCTGCGGCAGGGAAAGTGTATCAAAACGCCTGTTGCTGTAGTGATCTTCGCTGTTTATTACAACTCTATTTTGATGGCCAAAACCTGGGTAGAACATGGGGTAGTGGGTACTATACCTGGTATCTGGTGGGTCCATACGTTGTTGGCTTGTCTATTTTTGGCCCTGATATGGAAACAACCTTGATTATGCTGAAAATACCCCGTAGTGGTAAAAGAAACCGCCAGGGCGCCAAGTACGCAAAGGGGTTAAACGCAAAGAAGATACTTATAAAGTATTTCTTAGCGTCCTTAGCGTTTTTGCGGTTCGATTTACCGTGAAAATACTTGATCGCTATATCGGAGTAAGTGTCGTTTTGGGATGTCTCTTGGCCACGATCATATTGGTTGCCTTGTTTTGTTTTTTAGAGCTTGTAGGCCAACTGGACGACATCGGAACTGGACGGTATCAAATGCAGGACGCGTTTGCATTTGTGGCCTTAACACTGCCTATGCACGTACTGGAGCTAATGCCGGTAAGCGCTTTGCTGGGGAGCATCGTTGCACTGGGACCAATGGCAAGCCACAGTGAACTGTTGGCCATGCAGGCTTGCGGTGTTTCGGTACAGCGGATCTGGTGCTCAGTCCTCGGTACCAGCATACTTCTCATGCTGGTGGTAGCAGTACTGGCAGAGTTTATCGCTCCGCCAATGGCGCAGTATGCCTGGATGCAACGTTTACTTGCCCTCTCCAGACCTGGTACAATGCTGACTGAACACGGGTTTTGGGCCAATGACGGTCTCCGCTTCATTCACGTTCACGATATCCTTCAAGGGGAGGGTCCGATAGACATTGATATCTATGAATTTGACGGACAAGGCCGTATGAAGACCTTCATGCATGCCCGCAAGGCAGAGATCTGCGGTAACAAACAATGGCTGCTCAAGGACGTGAATCAAAAAATCATTAAAGAAGTAGACATAACCACACGGCAGTTTGACGACCTTACATGGAATTCATTTTTGACATCAAAGCAGGTCAGTGTCCTGGCACTTCCTCCTGACACCCTGTCTCCTTCCGACCTTTATCAATATATCCGGACACTCCGGGGGGAAGGGGTAAATGCAGAGCACTATGCATTGGCCTTATGGCAGAAATTGAGTATTCCATTCAGCACCGGGGCCATGATTTTGCTCTCGCTTCCATTCGTCTTCGGGTCACCACGTTCAGTAAGTACGGAAAACAGGATAATGTTGGGCTCGGTCATCGGAATAGCCTTTTATTTTGGTGTCCAGATCCTTGGATATTTAGGGCTGATATTCAGCCTCTCCCCGGCGCTCACCACAATGACACCTATAGCCATCATTGTATGTGTTGTACTTAGGCAGTTACGACGTCTGTAGGTCTGGCCATCGGACAGGGAATCGCCAATCGATTTTTGCCCTCGAATATGAAGCGCCCTTCCTTTGGCATATAGCCGCGTACCTCAATTGTAACTTCCCAGCCATAAGCATTTTGACTCAGGGAGTAAATATTGTATTGAGCACTATACCCAGACTTCCGGCTTGTCGCTGATGCGGACGGGACACCAATTGCAGGGGCATGGCCTGCGGGAGTCTTTAGCCATGCCATAGAGGAACGATGGGCATGGCCGTGAAACACCATCTCCACACCCTGTTGTGCTATGAGCGAACGTAATTTTTTGCTGTCCGTGAGCCGTTTGCGCCAAGTTACTATGCCGGGCTGAAGAGGATGGTGAATCATCACAATCCGAAACAGGCCCTGACGGCCCGTCTGTGCCAGGATATGTTCTAACTTCTGTAATTGTATCTGTCCCACACTACCCAGGGCAAAAAACGGTTTGCTGGGCCGTGCCGAGGAAAGCCCAATAAAGGCCGTTTCGCGGCGTATACGCAGACTGGGGAAAAGTGTGCGAGTATCTAACTTTTTTCCGATACAATCTTGTCCTGCATCAGATACCATGTATTCTAACCAGTGAACAAAAGTATGGTCCCAGTCGGTGGCAATATAGGCGTCATGATTACCTGGAATCACGGTGACCTGTGAAGGAGGGCCTAAAGAATGCAGCCACTTCTCAGCCTCCAGGAATTCACATGGCAGACCCAGATGCGTCAGGTCACCGGTAACGATAATGTGTTCCGGCCTGATACACTGCAAGTCGCGAACCAGGGCTGCAAGCACCTCAGCTCGGTATTCAAAACGTCGGTGCAGACGCCATGAGAGATATCCGAGCGCCCGCTTGTTCAACAGGTCCCGTACCCTGATATTACGCAGGGATGTCAGATGGGGGTCTGAAAGGTGTGCAAATATAAATGATTCGCTCATTACAGAAAAATCAGTTCGTGTGGTTCGTCAGCCTTTACAGATAGTATATCCACAATATACTTTGGTGTGAAGCCATTATAAAAATTTTTTGGTATTACAAGGAGGCTATATCCATGTCTGTGTATGCTTTGATTTTTAAAGAGACCCCTGTACGGCTTTGGGGATTATCCTCGCGCCAACGTTTAAAGCGCATGCTCAAGCACACAGGTGTAACCAATGTAGTAGAGGATATAGGGGCTGTTCCGCCGGATGGTTCAGTATTGCTCTTGCGCGGCGACTATTTGTATGACGATCGAGTAATCAATGCCATGGTCGAAACATCCAACGTGCTCCTCGTGGACCCTTCAGGCCAAAAGCCCATGGCAGTGGCGGCCCACGTTCCCTCCGATCTGGCGCTTAAGGCTTGGGACGCACTATCTAGACCAGCCTTTACTTCTGTCATCCTGGGCGTTCGATCCGAATCCCCGCAAACCCTATGTTCCTCTTATCAGAGAAAATTGCGCAAGCTTGATCCGCCTTTTGTCCTTCCTATCACAGCAGAAGATCGCCCGACCTTGGAAAATCGTCTCTTTGTCGGGGCTTATAAGGGTGTTACAGATTTAGTTACCAAATGGGTCTGGCCTCATCCGGCAAAATGGGCAACCAGGCTGTGTGTTCATTATGGCCTGCTGCCGAACCACGTGACATGGACCAGCGTATTTTCGGTCGTGGTTGCCGGCGTCTTATTTTTTTTCGGTCTGTATGGTTGGGGCCTTCTGTTGGGCTGGCTGATGACCTTTCTAGACACGGTTGACGGTAAGTTGGCACGCGTGACCGTGACTTCCAGCCGCTTCGGCAATATTCTCGATCATGGCCTTGATCTGATTCACCCGCCATTGTGGTACATTGTGTGGGGTCTGGGTCTGGAAAAATTCCAGCCTGGAATTCCCGGGCTATCCTTATGTGTAGTGCTCTGGAGTATTGTGCTCGGCTATATTGGTGGGCGTTTGGTTGAAGGCGCATTTCGATGGTGGCTGGGAAATTTTGGGATATTCTGCTGGCGTCCCATTGATTCCTATTTCAGACTGATCACCGCCAGGCGTAATCCCAACCTGATCCTGCTGTCAATAGGTACCGCATTGGGTCGTCCTGATCTTGGCTTAATGGCTGTGGCCTTTTGGACGGTGTTGACCACCCTTCTTCTTGTCATGAGACTAGGTCAAGCCTTAGGCACACGGATCGTCTCCGGTCCCTTGGGCTCCTGGTTTTCGGAGGTTGATCTAAGTGCGAATAATCCGTCTCTTAGCGTAAAGCTGTTTACAAACCGTACTGCAAGAAAATCCACGAACTTATAGCTAATTATATGCATTGCATCAAAGACGCACGCTATATTTCACCACAGCTTATCGCCCTGATCAGTCAGCAATCTTCGCAGCAGCCTTTACCCGAAATTCATATCCTTGCTGATGAGCTTCTGGCGCGATATGGCAGGACGATACAGGCCATCCTGTTTTACGGTTCCTGTTTTCGCAAAGGGGACAATAAAGGTCTACTCGACCTGTATTTATTGGTGGATAACTACCGTTCTGCCTATCGTAAACGTTGGCCGGCATTTCTAAACAAGTTGCTCCCTCCAAATGTGTATTATCTTGAGTTGCCTTTCAATGGGCGTCTGGTGCGGGCCAAATATGCAGTCCTTTCGATCAAGGACTTTGAGCAGGGTACATCGAGAAGGTGGTTTCATTCTTACCTGTGGGCACGTTTTGCTCAACCCGCCGGGTTGGTGTATGTACGCAATGACCAAATTGCACAACAGGTGCAAAACGCCTTGGCGTGTTCTGTTATTACCTTTATCACACGTGTTTTACCTATATTGCCCTCCTGTTTTTGCGCCCGAGATTTATGGAGAAAGGGACTTTGGCTCAGCTACTGCAGCGAACTTCGGCCGGAAAAAATCGATAGCATCTTTGCCCTGTTTGACGCAAATATAAAATATTACGAGCAACTGACACAGGCAGCCATCACGGCGGTACCGTTTCCTGTCCAGGTCGCTTCCGGCTCTTATCCGATCCGCTATCATGTCAACATCCCGGCACGGATACGTTTTGCCAATCGGCTTGCATGGACTGTACGACGTCCTCAAGGCAAACTGCTTTCAGTTTTGCGCCTTTTAAAGGGAATGGCTACTTTCCGAGATGGAATAAACTATATCTTGTGGAAGATAGGACGGCACTCCGGAATCACGGTAGAGGTAAGTCCCCGCTTAAAACGGCATCCACTGCTGGCATCCGGGGTGCTTTTCTGGCGATTATATCGCCGCGGTGCTTTTCGATAGCTGATTACACTTGAACGCCTGCACTCTTTCTAAGCTGCTTGTAACTTGACTGTACAAGGGTAAAGAGATATTGGTAGTTAATCAAAATAACTCGTAAACAGTCATTGGGAGTGAAGTAATGTGAAGCAAGATATTCTTCGCACGTGCATAGATCCGTCAGGGGTTTTTACTTGTGCCCTTCACCGGCCATCTTACAAAGTCGTAAACCTCAGACAGGCCGACGCCTTGGCTGTGCTGGGCCACGATCCGGACGGCAATGCAATAAATAACCAGGCCAACTTCCCACGGGGCGACCTTACTATTAATAATGCCGGCAGGGTCTGTGAGATCCTGAATGCCTTTCCTTTCTGGGGTGCTACATACATCCTATATGACCAGGCCAGTCAATTCTCAAAAGACCCTGAACAATTCAGATTTACAAAATACGATGAGGAATCGGATAAGCCTTCGCCATTACTGAAAGATTTGTTGAATGGGTGCCTAAAAGGTTCGAACGAAAAGGCATATTCACTGAAAGATCTCCCAAGGTCCGTTCTTTTATCCCTGGCCCAGGCATCCAAAGACCGTGAGCTCCTCAAGGCCATCGCACATTTGGCATGCAAGTTCGAATTGGACAGTAACCAGGACCCGGTCGGTGTGAAATATGAAAATGACAAACAAGGCCGACTCAAACCGGCCCTATTTGACCATGAGCTTTTTGAGGTGCTTGGTAACAATATAGCCTGTCCGGATAATTATAAGCTGGCCATGGTATTAATACCCGGAATTCAGGGGACCAGCCCGATTGTCGGAGAGTACACATCCGGGCCTCATACACACATATGGGAGTATCTCAGGGCCGACAGCTATATCCCCTGGGGTCATTATGCATCTAATATGGCCCACGACTGTGTGAGGTACAGGGCAAAGGAACTGCTTCCCGAAGATGTAACCGGCCTGCGTCACCTCTATTACCAGCGGGTCTATACTCAAATGGCCCTCAATCTCAATATTGCACAGGGAATTGCCAGGAAAGACAAGCATACCTTATCAGCCCCTGAGCTTGAATCCTTGAGGCAGGCGGTTGTGGAAGAAGTTGCAAACAGACTGGAAAAAGGAGAAGAGCTATCTTATACAGCTACTCTTTGGGGCTGGAACTATGGCTTTGATTTCTCTCCATCAGGATACAGATTACATGCATCCCACCAGCAGATTCATCAGCAGTTTGCACTGATACCTCCCAATGTGAAATCCATAGACACGGAGGGTGCCGGCTCAAAATCAATCCCCACCTATGCAGTGGGAGACCAGGTGGCCTTTTTTACAGCGCTTTATGAAAAGTCCTATGACCGGCCTTTTTTTAAGACCTATTTAAAGGCAATCCGTTCCAATAAACGACTGGACAAAAAAGAGGACCTGCCATCGAGTCTGATTGTCTATGAAGATGAAAACGTCATGGTCCATATTCCCAAGGCCCAGCGCTCCCATGGCGAGGTCCGGATTATGACCACTTGCCCTGTGGGTAATGTGCTTGAGGCAGGCCCGGAGGTCCGAAACTCCCTGGACTACTGTATCAGGCTCGTAATCCTGACTTTGGACAGACTGGGGGCCCGGATGGCCACGGCCTACGAAATCTCAAAACGCTTCAATAATCCGGATATGGATCAGCGCCTCTTTTACTGCTTTCTACCCAGGCTCCCCGGTTCCCCGGGTGCTTTCAGCGAAAGGCAAGAAAGATGGATCACAGGTCACTACCCGGAAGATTACGCAGAGGCCTTCAGAAGGGCCATGAAATCAGTCCAGCCTGACTGACGGGAACAATCTCTGATCAGTATGAGGCAAGAACAGGCACGAGACATAGTGTTCCATGAACCGCGGGCTATCGCTGAGGTCAAAATGTGTCATCATCCGTGCGACCTCGTATAGTTCTTTTGTAACAGGCCATGAAACAGCCGAGGCCTTTGCCCCGAGGAGAGAGCTGTTGCCTGCAAAAAAGAAGCGGTCCCTTGGAATATCAGGAAGCAGCCCTATGGTGATGGCTTGGTCAATATCAAGATAGCTTCCAAAATTGCCCGCCAGTATCACTCGTTCCAGATCTTCAAATCCCATACCCACTGATTCCAGTAATGTATAATAGCCGGCAAACATGGCACCTTTGGCCCTGATAAGATTCTCAATATCCGCCTCTGTGAATACAATATCCTGACCTATGGAAGTGGATTCCGCCTCTATTAATACATATTCCCAGCCATCTCTTCCAGGGCGGACCCTCTTTGTCCCCAGGTCGTTATAAAATTTTCCCTGCTGATCCAGCACACCTGCCATGAAAAGTCCTGCGAGCAGGCTGATTATACCTGATCCACATATTCCTTTGGCCTTTCTGCCACCAATGGTCAAGACCATGGGTTCAAACGTCTCGGGATGTATGTGCACCACCTCAACCGCTCCTGTGGTAGCGCGCATGCCGTGCTTTATCCCGCCGCCCTCAAAGGCAGGACCTGCTGAGCAGGCTGCGCAAGCCATCCAGTCCTGATTTCCAAGGACGATTTCTCCGTTTGTTCCTATATCTATAAAGAGCGTAAGCTCCGGATGGTGGTTAAGCCCCACGCCTACCACGCCTGCCACGATATCCGCACCGACGTAACTGGCAACACAAGGGCCTAAAAACATGCGCACATGCTCCGGAACATTTATACCTGACTCTATGGCCCTTACCGGAGGAAACTGGGTGGCAACAGGAGTATAGGGTTGGGTCCTCAAGAAACGCGTATCAAGTCCGAGAAGGAGGTGAATCATTACGGTATTTGCAGCTATGGTAATGAAACTCAAGGCCTCCTTCTCCCAACCCGTGTCTGAAAAAAGTTCCTCTATGAGCCCATTAAGACATTCAATTATCTTTTTTTGCAGCGTCTTAAGGCCTTCTTCCTTTTTTGCAAACTCTATACGGGAGATGATATCTTCCCCATAACTGATCTGCGGATTGTAATTGGATGCCTCTCCCAGGACATCTCCGTTTCTAAGATCCACTAATTGAGCTGACACTGTGGTAGTTCCTATATCCACGGCCACAGCCAGATGCTGGTCTGTGGTATCACCGGGCTCCACACGAATTAGACGACGGACATCTTTTTTTGCGCCCTCCATCAAGCTGACAGTGACTCTCCAGTCATTGCTCCGGACAGCTTCCGGCAGATTAAAGAGGACTTGGTTATCTACTTCCAGCGAAATTGCCTGAAGCCGGCCCTGAATAACTTCGCGTTTTAGCCTGTCAAGGTCACTCGCACTGTCCTGAAGGCTTGGCTGAGGCAAGCTAATAACGTGTTTTCGCACTGCAGGATGAAGCTTCCAGCTCGTGACTTCACCTTGAGCTTTGATCCACGATGCCGCCTTTCTGGCCATCGGCCGTCTGAGAACTTTTCGGTCCATCTCAGACTCAACTGGTACACGGACCACCACGTCTGAGACTGGAAAGGTGGCACAGGCCTTCCATCCCCCTTCCGGCAAAGTCTCTCCCCGGACCTGACCTTGTTCCAGGAAAATGCGGCACTTATTACATACCCCTGCCCCACCGCATGAGGAGTTAACATGTACTCCGGCCTTCATAGCTGCCCTTAGCAGATTTTCATCCTGATCTGCGACTACAGTCATGTTGGCTGGCAAAAAGGTTACATTAGGCATAATTAAATATCCTATTCCCTCACAATATTATCGGTTTTTTGATATTATTGACAGATTTGTATTACGTCCAGCAAATTCGAGTCTGCTTTTGGACAATGAATTAGTTTGCACCCTTCTTGCAGGAGCTTCTATAACCATGATAGCATGGTAATACTATAAATAAAGGAGATCTGTGGATATGAAAATCCTTGTAACCGGCGGGGCGGGTTTTATAGGTTCAAATGTGACAGGTGCATATATAGAGGCAGGTCATGAAGTTGTAGTGGTAGACAACCTGTACACAGGAAAGCGGAAAAACCTTCATCCTGAGGCAAAATTCTATTTAATGGACATCAGGGCCCCGGAGATACACAAACTACTGGAATACGAAAAGCCCGAGGTGATAAATCACCACGCAGCCCAAATCTCTATCCCTGCTTCTGTGGAAGACCCCGGGTTTGACGCCTCAGTGAATATTGAGGGTTTTATCAACCTGCTGGAAGGTGCCAGGAGGGTCGGAACACGCAAGGTCATATTCATATCTTCGGGAGGGGCCATTTATGGAGAGGCCGAAGAGTACCCCACCTCTGAGAGCTATCCTCCGCAGCCCCTATCCCCTTATGCCATAGCAAAGGCAGTTTCAGAAAACTACCTTCACTTCTACGAGCACCAGTACGGATTGAACTATACTGTTCTACGATATTCCAACATCTATGGCCCGCGCCAGATACCTAATGGTGAGGCAGGAGTAGTGGCTATTTTTATGGACAGATTCCTTGAAAATAAGCCGAGCACGCTCTACCATTTTCCATCTGAACCCGGGGGCATGATCAGGGACTACTGCTATGTAGGAGATGCCGTGGAGGCAAATCTTCTTGCCCTTGAGGCGGGACACAAAAAGGCCATAAATATAGGCACTGGAAAGGAAACCAGGACCCAGGCCCTCTTTGAGACCATATTTGATGTAATTTCAAAAAAACGTCCTCTGGACAATTCTCTCAGGACACCAAGCAGGACATCTGCAAGGCCGGGAGATCTTAAAAAGAGCTGCCTAAAAATAGATCTGGCTGAGGAGGTGCTGGGTTGGAAGCCCAAAACTGTTCTTTCTGAAGGGATTGAAAGGACATTGGACTGGAGGGTGGGCCAGTGAATGATTCCGCATAATAAATGTTGAATGTTAAATGTTGAATTTTGAATTAAGGGTAACTATTCAGGCATGAAACAGTCAGTGTCAACTTTCAAAATCGGTATTTTCCAGTTCACTCCCAGGAAAAAAGATATCCATGCCAACTGGAAGAAAGTTAAATCCGCAACCAGTGAAACTTCAAAGGCAGGAGGGGAATTACTTCTACTTCCTGAACTGTGGGCAACAGGTCCTCTCAGTGAGGCTGACAAATACCTGGCCCATGAAATCCCCGAACTCCTGTCCAAACTTAAAATTTTAGCAGAAACGAATGGAATCCATATAGTCGGCACACTTCCTGAATTAGCCATAGAGGAATCAGGGGAAAAGCTCTTTAATACTACCTATGTGATCGGACCTGATAATACGTTTCATACATATAGAAAGATTCATCTCTTTGCCCCGATGAAAGAGGATCACGTTTTTAGCCCTGGGACCGACCCTGTTGCCCTGTGGATACCTCTCAGAAAAAGCGAACCGGGGCTTGGCCTGATAACCTGTTTTGACCTGCGTTTCCCGGAACTTGTCCGTCATCTTGTATGCCAAGGAGTGGACTTAGTGCTTTTGTCGGCCCTGTGGCCACTTAGCCGAAGACACCATATGGAACTCCTGATGGAATCAAGGGCTGTTGAAAACCAATGTTTTATAGCAGGTGCGAACGCCTGGGGCATGATTGGAGGCACGGAATTTGGTGGAGGTTCTAAGATCATAGGACCCCGCGGTGAAATCCTTGCCAAGGCCTGTGATGGAGAGACAATCGTCTTGGCTGAGCTGGATATGGATGAAATACACTCCGCACGGCAGGACCTCTTTACTGCACATGCACCAAGGTCGTGGTGGCCAAAGGCTAATCCGAAAATATTGGACCTGCCCTCTCTGAATACTGCGGTCAATCGAAGACGCAAGGCTGGCCAGAAGATGGTTTTTACCAATGGATGTTTTGATCTCCTGCATGCAGGTCATGTCTCATACCTGGAGTCAGCCCGGCACTTGGGTGACTATCTGGTGGTAGGATTGAACAGTGACAAATCAGTCAGAGAGATCAAGGGTCCGGAGCGCCCTATTAACACCGAAGCGATGAGAGCCCATGTGCTGGCTGGACTTGCCGCTGTAGACTATGTGGTGATTTTTAACGATCCCACCCCTTTAAATCTTATTCAAATCATTGTTCCCAATATTTTAGTCAAGGGTGCGGATTGGGAAGAGAAAGACATAGTAGGGGCCGAAACGGTAAAGAACGTAGGAGGCCATGTAGTCAGGATTCCCTTTGTCCACGACATATCCACAAGCCGCATATTAGAGTTACCGTAACCGTTCAGGATTCGGGGTTCAAAGGTTCAAGGTTACTAAAAACCTGGTGACAAAAAATTGTCATTTTTCTTGTTGAGTATCCATTTATGTCAAAGTATTGACTATAATTTTGTATCCTGCAGTCTGACCTTGGAAGTATAAGGTTTGTTTTATCCGTATTTATGCCGTATTTCCATATCCGTTTATTCCCCTATTTATCTGTTATTGGAGGCATTTATTATCTTATTCCGTGAAGCGGGATCCGAGACGGTTTCAATAACGCAACCTTCTGTTTTTTTAATAAAAATATTTAACAGCATGTGAGTTTGTGTTTGGCACTTGATCAGTTCAAGAGATCACACACTGCTCATTGTTAAGCGGGGTGTAAGGTTAACTTCTATCCCCTTTAAGATATAAAGAGAATTTTTCTCCGGCCCCTTGGTATAAGTGTTGCTTATTAAAGTGTAGGCATAATTTGGTTGGACTACTTACCAGGAGATCAGATTATGACAGGGGGAGAGGAAATAAGGGCGTTAGGGCCATTTCATTTTTTTCTCAATTCATAAAAACAGTCCTTGAAATATTTTTTAGATGTGAAGCCAGTAATGGATTCAGGGACCTGGCACAATATATCTTGGGTGATAGGAGGGAAAACCATGTTGTTGGTAACGTCAGGTATCTCAGGGAACACCTCCTTGGGACGTAAGCGAGTAACAGCAAAGACCGCAAAAATACCACTTAAAGATTATACTGACGCTTTTTTCGGCAACGGTCAATCACTCACGCAGGAAAAACGTGAAGAACTGATCCTCAAGTATTCTCCTCTGATAAAATACATTGCTGGAAGACTCGCCATGCGCCTGCCCCCAAACATATCCCAAGATGATCTCATAAGCTCAGGAATTATCGGATTAATGGATGCTATTGAGAAATTTGATTCATCAAAAAAAATTCGTTTCAAGACTTACGCGGAATTCCGTATTCGTGGGGCCATATTGGATGAACTCAGATCCCTTGATTGGGTCCCGAGATCCATACGGAAAAAGACTACAGAACTGGAAAAGACATACCACTATCTGGAAAAAGGTCTTACTCGACCTCCCAATGACAAAGAAGTTGCCAAGGCATTGGGAATCAGCATAGAAAAATTCCACAAGTTATTGGACAAAACAAAGAACGTAACCTTCCTTGACATAGAAACTATCCGCAGAAGAATGCCGGACAACAATGAAGATGATCTTTTTGATTTAATAGCAGACGATAGTGAGATAAACCCCTTTGCCTTATTGAATAAAATCGAGATCAAAGAAATTTTAATAAAAGCCATAACTGCCCTACCGGAAAAGGAAAAAATCGTAATTTCTCTTTATTACTACGAGGATCTCACAATGCGAGAAATAGGGGAAATCATGGGATATACGGAATCCCGCATATCTCAGATACACACCAAGGCCATGTTGAGGCTTAGGGTTCGTTTAGCCTCTGTCGCAAAGGAGATCAATGGATGAACAATTGGAATATTGGAATGGTGGGATATTGGGTTTTTTATTATGTTGATAAATAACATGATTCATGAGATAAGTGAGTCATGGATAGAAAGAATATCAATAGAGGTTTCAAAAAAATCAGGGTTTGGCAAGATGCGGTTTCCCTTTACACCCTAGCCTATAGAACGCTTCCCCTCTCCATTCAGAACTCACAAATCAACGGTTCAGATTTTTAGTAAACCCTTGACCCCTGACCCTTTGAACGCCTACAAATATCTTTTCCTGATAATATATTGCTGTGACTCAAGACACTTCTATTTTTAAAGATAAAACCGGTTCTAAAGAAGGACCATCTCTAGAAATCACCAAATCGGTAGAGGACTCTAGTGATAATAGTCCCCAGCAGGCCGATGAAAACGCAAGAGAGTCACTGGAAAATGACTTTGAGGTGGTACTTTCTGAAGACAAATTATGGGATGAAGGAGATCACCCGGTTGATGTCCGGCCACAAGAGACCGCGGAGGCCAAACTGCCGGACGAAGCATCTTGGATTATTTGGACCATAACAGGGGTGTCGGGAATTCTTCTCATAGTGGGATTTGTGCTTCTGTGGAATCTTTCAGCTCCGTTTTTTGAGCCACATAGTGCGGTTACAGAAGATATCCCGGACACCTTGGTCAATCATGGTGATTTTGAAACCTTGGATCTTGACCCTTTTCTTATCCCTGCGCAACGGAACAAGGGAATGATTTTTTTTAAATTGCAAGTGAAACTTATTGTCTCGGATGCCAAGACAAAATACGCAATTCGGAGAAAAGAGGCCTGGGTCAGAGACACAATCTACCGGGAACTAAAAGGAATCGACATAAGCTCAGGTATTCAAAAAAATTTCCTGATGCAATACAGACAACCAATAGTCAGATGTCTAAATATTGAGCTTGCACCGCTCAGAGTGGAAGATGTTCGGCTCAAGGGTAATTTGATGAAATAATTTGAAGTAAAAGTGGAGTTTATGATTGCCTTTTTAGGTATCTTTCATTTCGTGGTTTACCTTTTTTGCCCTCTTTTTTTTAATCCAGGCTCCAGCCACATCCCATCCAAACTTAGCCATGAGCGCCAACCAGACCCAGTGGTAACACCTTAAACCTTTTCGCAAGAGATCCTCCATAGTGCCATTTGCCGATACTGCGACTTGGTGTAATATTTATTTTTGGACGTTAAAATTAACTTTTAGTATATAATAAAAAAAGTAGTTCAAAACTACAAGATGATTATAACATCAGACTCTTTTGATCATAAAGTTGGAAGGCTGGACGTTCTCGGTCTTGGCCCTGGAGATCCCATGTGGATGGCTCCTGTTGCCCGTGATAGCTTAGCTGCTTCAGACGTAATAGTCGGTTATAAGACCTACATCGACCTTATACACCCAATCTTAGGTCCTGAGAAAGAGGTCATCGTAACCGGCATGAGGCAGGAGGTTGATCGCTGCAGGGCCGCAGTGGATCTTGCCCTTTCCGGTAAACGGGTAGCCATGGTCTGTAGCGGCGATCCCGGGATCTATGGACTAGCCGGCTTGGTACTACAAATCCTGCAAGCCCATCCGGAAGGCGCACAGGTTGAAGTGAATATTATTCCCGGCATTTCAGCTCTCAACGCCTGTTCTTCAAGGCTTGGCGCTCCCCTTACCCACGATTTTTCAGTGATTAGTCTTAGCGACATCCTGACCCCTTGGGATCTTATTGCTAAACGCCTACATGCTGCAGGTCAGGCAGATTTTGTTGTTGTTATTTATAATCCCAGAAGCCGCCGAAGGGTCAGACAGCTTGAAGAAGCAGTGAAAATACTCAAGGAGTATAGAAAATTTTCTACCCCTGTCGGGATAGTTCAAAGGGCAATGAGACAAGGAGAGACTGTTATTATTACTACATTATCCGACCTTGCGAGCCAGGATATCGATATGCAGACTACAATAATAGTTGGAAACAGTCAGACATTTGTGTGGCAAGGCAGGATGATAACCCCCAGGGGTTATGTAATACCGTGAAGCAAGATTAAAGGCACAAATATTCCTTGGACTAATCATGATGACTAATTTAGAATTGCCACTTAATGCAAACTGTGCTTATTTTATCGTAAGCGTTCACAGGGCACCGCATCTGCTTTGTTGTCGGGCACTTGAAGTAC
>CAZYEJ010000007.1:0-57630 GCA_964646435.1 uncultured Thermodesulfobacteriaceae bacterium | reverse complement strand
AGAAGACGGCAAAAAAGACGTTAATTTGTTCAAGTTATTTATTGTACGTTCCTTAAGCAATATGAAAGGAATTCAATCCAAATCCCTGCAATTCCTTTTTTTAGCATAGGAAGGGCTTGAGTTACAAAAAACCCACCGAGGTGCGCTTCCAATGGAGAGGCGTGGCGGGTGTTGTTAAATACAACATTGATTCAACCCGCTGAGTTTGTCAATAATAATTTAACTAAATTTTATTGTATAATCTAATTTAATCCACGCCCTCATAAAAGAGGGCGACATTTCCTTTCAATACTTCATTTTTATTGTTTCAATCCATACCCTTCGCTCACAATAGCTTTTTGCGTATGAGTGACGTTCACTTTGTGAAAAGTGAGCAAAACACATCATTGTTATTGAAAGTCAAGCTATAAAATATAATTTTTTCTTTAGCACGCGGGACCGTTCTTTTTCGGTCAGCAACATCGCAATATTAAGAAACGTCCTAAAATTAAATATCCCGAGCTGCTGTGTTTTGATACCGACACCAATATCGGCAACGATTATGTGCTGGTTGAGGTCTTGACACCCGGGAGATTTATTGGCAAGACCCTATAAAGGGGCTGGACGTCCGTGTGCGCTATGGCATAGAAGTGGCTTTTATCCGTACACATGTTGAAGGGCGTGGTCTACAGATAATTGTCCCATCTTCCGACTATCTTATCCGTGATGGAGATACCCTCGTGGTAGCCGGACAAAGGGAAAAAGTGCACGCACCGGAAAAACTATAGACAGGTCACGGATTTAGGGTTCACCGAAAAAAAGCTATGAAAAATTATATTATTGGAATAATTATTGTTTTTTTGATCTTGCTGTCCGGTTTCTTTATTTATCAGAAACTCTATCCAACACAATTACCTCCAAATCTTATAGCAGGTACAGGCAGAATCGATGGAGATATAATCGCTTTAAATACCAAATACATCGGACGTATCGAAACAATTTTGATTGAAGAGGGACAAAGCATCCATAAGGGAAATACAATAGCAATTTTTCAAAGCGATGAGTTTAAAGCCAAGTTAGAAAGCATAGAAGAGGGCGTCAAGTCCTCCCAAAAGGGCCTTGAGGCCCTGCAAAAAGACTATGAGATCGCCAAGGTATCAATTCCTCTGGCAATTGAAAAAGCAAAAAAAGGCATTGATATTGCCATTGCCCAAAAAGAGCAGCTACTACGTTCAATCGATAATCTGAATCTGGTAATTACACAGGATAAAAGGGATTTTGCGCGCGCAAAAAGGCTTTCTGAAAAAGATCTCATAGCAAAACATGCATTTGAACTTTCCAGACTCAAACTTGACAATGACATCAACGAGCTTGAATCGTTGCATCAAGGACTGAGCCAGAGTAATGACAAAATTAATGTCTCCGGAACCGATCTCAAAATCGCCCAAAATCAGTTGAAAAGGCTTGACGCGTTAAAAGCAAACATAGGGGCTGCACGAAATCAAACCGCTTCGCTGGAGGCGAACAAGAGAGAAGTATCAGCAACGATAAAAGAACTGACCATCATATCTCCAATTGATGGTGTGGTGATTGAAAAGGTTGCGCAAACCGGCGAGGTCCTGGCTCCCGGGATGGTAGTGGCCACATTGATAGACCCTGACGAACTTTACCTGAAAATGTTTGTGGATACGCTTGAAAACGGCAAAATCAAATTAAGAGATAAGGCAGTTATCTTTTTGGATAGTTTCCCGGACATGCCGATTCAAGCAAGTGTAATACGGATTGGACAACGAGCGGAGTTTACTCCCAAAGAGGTGAGTGTCAAAAGTGATCGTATTCAAAGAATGTACGCGGTTCATCTGAAACCAATCACTCCTAATTCATATCTGAAACTGGGAATTCCGGCCATTGGAGTAATCAGTACTGACGGAAAAGGATTGCCGGAAAGCTCCAAAATCCTTGGAGATCTGTAAAACGCCAATCATGAATCGGCTTCAGGTACGAAAAGTCTCAGTTACTTATCGTAAAAAAACAGGGCTAAAACCAGTAAGTCTTGAAGCAACCGGAGGAGAAATCATCGGTCTTATCGGTGCTGACGGTGCCGGCAAAAGTTCTTTGATGCATGCAATTGCAGGGGCAAAGAGTTTTGACGGGGAAATTGAATTTAACAATCATATCTACCGCTCCCCCAAAGAGGCCGAAAAGATTAAGGACAGTATTGGATTCATGCCGCAAGGTCTTGGTCTGATTTTATATGAACAACTGAGCGTAAACGAGCACCTGGACTTTTTTGCCGATATTCGCGGAATCAAACAGGATAGTGCCTTCAAGGTTTACAGGGAACGCCTGCTGCATATGGCGGGGCTGTCTGATTTTACTGAGCGACAGGCAGGCAGATTGAGCGGCGGGATGATGCAGAAATTGGCACTTATTTGCACATTGCTGCATCGTCCCAAGCTATTGCTTTTGGATGAACCAACCACAGGAGTCGATCCACTCAGCCGCATGGAATTGTGGAATATTTTAAATGATATTATTACCAAAGAAAAGACACTTTGCATTGTCAGCACCGCCTATATGGCTGAAGCCACCCAAATGGATAGAGTGCTTTTGTTTGAAAACGGAGAGATTATTGACAAGGGCAGGGCCGGGGAATTGGTTGAAAAGGTGAGGTCTTTCAGTTATGAAGCTGCACCTGAGCCTTTTGAAAACAGCATCACTATTCACGGATACACTTACTCTCTTAAACCTCTGGAGCTTAAGCCAAAAGAACCAACCCTTGACGCAGTCTTTTTTATCAATTTCCTCAAAAAATATGGCCCTATCCCTGAGATTTCGATTGTCCATAAAGATAGAGATGAAGATGTGCCTGCCACTATTATGGAAGCTAGGGAGTTGACTAAACGATTTGGGGAATTTGTTGCAAACGATCACATCAATATGGAATTAAACAGAGGCGAAATACTGGGCCTGCTTGGAGCCAATGGAGCTGGGAAAACCACCTTTATAAAGATGCTTCTGGGACTTTTGCCCATTGATGAGGGCGAACTCTTTTTGCTTGGGAAAAGGATTAAAAGTGCTAATAACAGGCAGATGCTCAAGGCGAAAATCGGATATGTAAGCCAGCACTTTGCCCTCTACAAGGGAATGAGCGTAAGGGAGAATCTGCGCTATTTTGCAAATATGCATCACATTGAGCCTAAACGGGCTTCGGACTTAATTAAAGAATATGCCAATACCCTGGGATTTTACAGCTACCTGGATGCATTGCCCACGGATTTACCCCTGGGGATTAACCAACGCTTTTCAGTAGCCGCGGCTATTATGCATGAACCTGTGGTGCTCTTTTTAGATGAACCAACCAGCGGGGTGGATGTTGTAGCAAGGGCCACATTCTGGGAAATGCTGCAAAGACTGAAAGAGGAGTGGAATATCGCTATTTTGATTACGACCCACTATATGAGTGAGGCCGAATTTTGCGATCGGGTAGTGCTATTAAAAAATGGTAAAAAAATAGCTGATGATACTGTAAAAAATCTGTATCAGATACACCCTGATGCGCACAATTTTGAAGATATCTTTTTAGATTACTACGAAAAGGCATTCTAATGAGAATAGGGGTTATTAGGGCTTATTGCAAAAAAGAGCTTTTGGATATCTACCGCAGTAAACTCATTTTAATGGTCTATATTATGCCATCAATGATACTCATACTCTTTGGCTATGGCATCAAATTGGAAGTCACTCATATCCGGACACTCATTATTGATAATGATCAAAGCAAGGCATCATATGACCTCGTCAGCGCATTTGAACACTCTAAATATTTTAATTCTGAAGTAAAGAATCTCTCTGAAAACAGGGCGTTGAACTTAATTAAACAGGATAAAAAAGACCTGATAATTATTATACCGGAAGAATTTGGAAAGCACCTTCTCAAAGGATTGAAGGCCTCGGTTGGAGTCTATATTGATGGCTCATTCCCGTCGCGCGCAAAGACCACTGAAAATTATGTCGATGGAGTAATATATGATGCAATAATGAAAAGGTCCGGTTCTGAGACGGAGAGCAGGGCCTTGATAACAATCAATGCGCGCAACCTCTTTAACCAGTCGCTGCGTGATGAGGATATGATTGTGCCTGGGCTCATCGGCCTTGTACTACTCGTTGTACCTGCCATTTCATCAGCGCTTCTTATTGTCAAAGAGAAAGAAAATGGTACTATTTTCAACTTTTATTCATCTCCTGTTAAAAAAAGCGAATTTCTAGCTGCCAAGCTTTTGTCTGTATTACTGCTTCATGTCATCAATATCTTTATTCTTTTTTTATGGGCCATATATTTATTTGAACTGCCATTTCGTGGAAGTTTTTTGCTCTATACCTTCTCATCATTTATATATATTATTATTAGTCTTTCAATTGGTCTACTCGTATCAATTGTTACGTCATCCCAAATTGTAGCCTATGTATTAACATTGATTATTACTATAATCCCCGGCTTTCTTTACTCCGGGATGCTTATGCCCATTAGTTCAATGGAAGGGGAATCAGTCATTGAAGCCCATATCTATCCCGTGATGTATTATACTCATATTCTTTATGATGTCTTTTTGGTTGGAGACGGATTGAGCGCCAGTAAAAATTTGCTTTATCTTCTTATTTTGGTGGGATATGCAACTATATTGCTTACTGTTGGATCACTACTACTGAAAAAGAGGATTGCATGAGCGCCTTCTTGGCGATTATCCGTAAAGAGCTGTTAGAATTTCTGCGATCTTACGGACTCTTGATTGTAGTGCTCTATTCCTTTACACTCGATGTCTATATTGCTGGTAATGGAATAAATCTGGATGCTAGAAATGTCAGCGTAGGGGTAATAGATTATTCACCAGGCTTTATAAGCAATAAAATACTATCAGATCTGCACTATCCACAATTCCAAGAGCCTGTCTTTTTTGCATCGCAGGAAAAACTAAATCTTGCAATACGCAATAAAAAAATTATGGTTGGTATTGTCTTTGAGAGTGATTTTGAAAAACGATATCATAACGGAAATAATCCGGTCCTCAATTTGTTAATGGATTCAACTGCCTCGGCACAGAGCTATTTGGCACTCAATTATATCCAGCACATACTTATGCGTTTCCAGGATACTTTATCGCTTGCCCCGATAGAAATCCAAATCCACAAGCTCTTTAACCCCAATACATCTTATAGCTATTTCATGGCCCTTGCTGAACTTTTGTCGATTATTACAATCTTGGCTGTTATTCTAACTGCGGCTGTCTTTGTCAAAGAGAAAGAGAATGGCACCTGGGATATCATGCTTTTGATGCCTACCGATGCAAAGGCCATCATTCTGGCAAAAAGCCTGTCCCAGGTAATTATAGTGATGATCGGTACATTTATCTGTGTCGGCACCGTGCTCTTTGGAATTTTTGATCTACCGATTAATGGTTCACTGGCCGTCTTTATGTTACTGACTTTTTTTTATGCATTCACAAGTGCCGGCATCGGGCTTTTTATCGCCTCGGTGGCACGTAATATCATGCAAGTAGCACAACTTTCCGTTTTAATCATGATGCCGTTGCTATTCCTCAGCGGGGCATGGACACCGGTTTATGCAATGCATCCGATTTTAGAGTATCTCTCGATTATTTCACCATTGCGCTATTATATTCAAGGGAGTGAAAGCGTCTTTTTCAGAGGGACCGCCTTGATAGATCTGTGGGAATATTTTGCAGGGGTTATTGTCCTCGGAGGAGTCCTGTTTTGGTATGGTTTTAGGAAAATCGGAAAGCTTTTCTAGGAAAAAAGACCAATGTGGAAATCCCACTAGAAACACGAAAATAATTACTAAGGTACTAATTTTGAAACCGCCACTTGCCATACCTCTCTCTTCCGATGGATCTGACAGACGTTTTTTCAAGATCCGGTGGAAAGACAAACCTGCCGTGGCAATTGAACCTTCTCCAGGGGACACAGGTACTTCCGAGACCTATAGCTATATTGCTATTGGGAATCATCTGGCCAGGGTCGGAATTCCGGTTCCTAAAATATATGATTTCAACAAAGATACCGGAGTTATTGTAGTGGAGTATTTGGGAAATAGGCATTTACAGACCGAGATCCTGGCACTAATCTCCCAAAATAAATGGTCACAGGTCAAAAGGCTTTACCGGCAGGCCCTTTCTTTACTGGCAAGGATGCAGGTATATTGCTGCCGTGGATTCAACCGCAAATGGTGCTATGACTCAGAATATTATGACAGTGAACTGGCCAGGGAACGAGAGGCCTTTTACTTTTTGCAATACTTTGTTGAAGGTCTCATGGGCGGCAGCAAAACACCAGAACTTGAAAATGAGCTTGCAGAGCTGGCACTTCAAGTAGATTTAATTGACAATAAGGGGTATTTTTTACATCGGGATTTTCAGTCCCGCAATATTTTGGTCTGGAACGGGGCCTTGAGGATAATTGATTTTCAGGGTGGTCGTCTGGGTCCCTTGGGTTATGACGTTGCCGCCCTGCTCATAGATCCTTATGTTGCACTACCCGAGATTATTTGGCCTGAACTTTTAGAATTCTATCTCGACGAGCTTGATTCTCTGAATATCGCCCTGGATAAAGCTGTATTTGAAAGGGAGTTTTACCTGCTTGCCCTTCTTCGTACCATGCAGGCATTAGGTGCGTATTCATACCTCTATCTTAAAAAGGGGAAGGTCTTCTTTAAGCCTTTTGTCTCACCTGCCCTTTCAAATTTAAAGGCGCTGCTTGTCCGCAAAGACTTTGAAAAACTTGATAACCTGAATTTGCTGATA
This sequence comes from uncultured Thermodesulfobacteriaceae bacterium, assembly GCA_964646435.1. Classification (GTDB taxonomy): domain Bacteria; phylum Desulfobacterota; class Dissulfuribacteria; order Dissulfuribacterales; family UBA3076; genus UBA3076. Next base: position 50,833 of record CAZYEJ010000007.1, on the reverse strand, counting down.
GCAGACATCTCTGATAAAAATCAAAATTCACCACTTAAAATCATAAATGAAAAAAGCGCGCGCTGCTAAAATTTTTATCTTTGTTTTTGCGATCGTTGGGCTACTTGTGTTTCTCACCCCATACGTTTTGAAGTTGGAACAGGTCCGCTCCAGGATAACCCATGAGATAACCCATCGACTGGACAGTAATATCGACATCAAGGCTACCTCCTGGCAGTGGTTTCCCCTTCCCTGCATAGTGCTCACTGACGCCCTAGTTTCCAACAACCAGTTAGAGGCAGAGATGCCGAAGATCCTGCTTTCCCCCGACTGGCTGGGCCTTTTTCGTGGCAGGCTCGGAATAAGCCGTGTGGTTCTCGACAATCCAAATCTCCATCTCAAGTCCCTGGCTCCGTCTGCCGACAAAGAGCCATGGTCACTGCCTACTCTTTCAGCCACACTTGTTATAAAAAATGGTGGCCTTGCTTTAGATCCGGAGGGTATTTTTCCAGGACTGCTTCAGCACACCAATAGCCTTAATTTTTCAAATGTCGAGGCCAGGATATATATAAAACCTGACAGGGTTGATGCATTTCTCATATGTATCCCCCCTTATGCCAAAAGCCTGGAGACCAAAGGCCATTTTATTCCGTCAAAAAACTCCTATGAGTTAAGGATAGACTGCCAAGACTTCAAACCGCACGAAATCTTCCTTACTTCCCTGAACAAAAGCCTGGTTAAACCCTTAGACTCAGACGTTAACATAAAGGCTGTTATCACAGGAACCGGTCTTGACGATATAAAGGCCTCAGTAAAAGGAGACTCCCCTTGTCTAAAAATCGAATCACATGACAAAGAACTGCTGTTTTCATGCGGTTATACAGACCTGAGTTTTAAAAAACAGGGGCAGCAACTTCACGTGTCGGTAAATGCGTTGGAGCTTACAGACCCCGGGCTGACCTTATCAGGAGTGATAGAAAGGCGTCAGGCGGCTCTCACTGATGAGGCTCTCTGGTATATTGACCTCAAGGCAAAGGAAGTAAATCTTTCAGGAGTCAGAGAAAAAGTCCTCGCCCTGTTCGGCAGGCATAAAGTGGCCGACCTGGTGTGCAGCATAGTCCTGGGAGGAAAGGCCAGGGAGGCAAAATTTTACTTTGAGGGACCTGTGTCACACTTTCGGAAACTAAAGGCCATGACCATCACAGCCGACGTAGATGGAGCGCCGGTACACGTTCCAAATGTGGATCTGGACCTCAAAGAGACCTCGGGTCAAATCGAGATCAGAAACGGGATACTGACAGGACAGAATCTCTCAGCCAGACTGGGCGACTCCCTGGGTACAAATGGCTCTCTTGTATTGGGTCTGGTTGGTGATGACAAGGTCTTCAAATTGGATATGGAACTGGATGCAGACCTTTCAAAACTCCCTGCCCTTTTGCACAGGCTGGTTAATCACCAAGAGTTCAGGGATGAGCTGGCCAAATTTAGCAATGTCCGGGGCAAGACCTCAGGGCGTCTTATCCTGGGAGACAGATTAAAAGATATTTCAGTGAGAGTGGAAGTGTCGAGCATTGATGGAACGGCAAATTACGAGCGGATCACATGGCCTATCAAGATCAAGAAAGGTCAACTCCAGGTCCTTCCTGACGAAGTGAGCTGGAGCAATGTTCAGGGGGTAGCCGGTCCCAATTCTATTCACAAAACTGAGGGATCAGTAAGATGGAAAGATGAGGTTTTTCTCGATATCAGAAAGCTTAATGCCTCTCTGGACTCAGGCCCCTTTTTCTCGGAGCTGAAACGCTATCCCAGGCTGCAAGAAATCCTTTCCAAAGTACTTCTTTCAATTGATGGTCCCTTGGAAGTAACTGATGCATGGCTTAAAGGACCCGTGAGGAAACCTCTGAGCTGGAAATACAGCATAACGGCCAACACAAAAGACCTTGATTTCCACAGCCCCCTGCTTCCAGGACCATCCAACATTGAGCAGGCCTCTGCACAGGTTGATCAGGAAAATGTTCGAATATCCAGTTGCAGGATGCGCCTTTCAGACCAACAGATGAACTTAAACGGAGATCTTAAACACAAAAGATGGCAAGAATGGCAGGGCCGGCTTGATCTGAGCGGGACTGCGAGAGAAGGTATTTCCCAGTGGGTAAAGGCAAAGGGTTGGATACCCGTCCTGTACTTTCCAAGGACCCCTTGCACCATGAACCATTTAAGGATTGCCTGGGATCCCAAAAAGACTGACGTAAAAGGAGAGATCATCTCAGATATAGAAAACAAGAAGACCACAAAGGTAAAACTGGATATCAGCTCCAGTCCAAAGGAGTTTTCTATAAAAGATCTTACTATTACTACTCCGGATGAAAAGGCGAGTCTTTCTCTGAATTTGCTACAGACTCCCAGGGAAAATTTACTGCTAAATTGGGAAGGATACCTGGAAAGAGACACTCTGGACAAAATTCTGGAAGAGAATAATATATTATCAGGCCATATAGAGGGCTTATGCAACCTGAGTTACTTGCTGTCAGATCCGAGTTCTGCCCAACTTAAGGGCTCTATAGAGGCATCTGGACTAAACTGGCACTGGGGAGTTGCAGAGCCGATAGCTGTCAAACATGCCAACTTGGCAGGTCATAACTCATGGACAGACATAGAGGAACTCTCTTTGGTAATAAATGACGAATCAGTAATGTCTAAGGGAAGGGCCTCATTCTCAAAGCATAATATTGATCTGGACCTGGATCTGAAATCCGATTCCCTTTCCTGGAAAAACCTCTCCCGATTCATTGGTACATATAAAGAAAAACCTTCTCCCCCCGACCTTGCACCTACTCTCAAATCATCAAATTCTCCCCTTTCTCTTACAGGCAGAATCAACTTCGAGTTGGATAGCTTTAAATACACAGGCAGTGAGGAAGCGGCCTTTGCAGATAAAGACCACAAAGTCACCGACTATGTCTGGCAACCCATCACAGGTCAGGTAAAATTCTTACCTCAGGGGAAAACAGCCGTCTCTATATCCTCAGGAACAATCTGCGGCCTCAATACCATTGGCACCTGGCGTTCAGGACCAGGCTATGGCATGGCCAATCTGTCTATTTCTACTGATCACGAAGAGGAAGTGCTTTTCCAGGAAGTGCTTTCATGCCTCGGTTTTAAGCAAGACATATTAGAGGGGCCATTTGTCTTTAATGCAAACATTGAAGGGACACCTGGCAACTGGCAACGTGGCACTGTTGAACTCCTATCCTCCAACGGTATAATCAGACGCATGACACTGCTCTCCAAAATATTCAGCGTTCTTAATGTTATAGACCTTTTTTCCAAAAATGGATTCCAGGATTTCCTTACTGGAGGCTTTCCTTTTTCACAAATGGATATTAAGGGCAACATAAAGGACAACAACCTAATTATTGATCATGCTATAATCAAAGGGAAAGGGTTAAACCTCTTCGCTAGCGGGAAAATTGATCTGGACGACATGGATGCAGACATGATTGTACTGGTAGCTCCATTGAAGACCATAGACACTATAGTCTCAAAGGTACCTCTGATAGGGAAGGCCCTAGGAGGAAAGGACGCGGTAATCGTGGCATTTCCGGTAAAAATCAAAGGACAGATAAAAGACCCGGAGGTCACGGTCCTTTCACCTGATGCAGTAGGCGGAGCCATGATAAACCTGGTCAAGAACACATTAATGCTGCCGTTTCGTATATTGAGCCCGATTTTTCCATAAAAATCCAAAGGAGACACTTGCAGAAAGAAACGCGTTATGTCCACGTCTATACCGGGAACGGAAAGGGGAAGACTACTGCCGCTCTTGGGCTAGTCCTCCGGTCAGTTGGAGCCGGCTGGAGGGTATTGTTTACCCAGTTTCTGAAACATGGCGAATTCAGTGAAATAAAGGCCCTTAAAAAATTTGGGGACCAGGTCACCATTCATCAATACGGCTTAGGCAGATTTACTAAAGGAAGACCCTCAGAGAAAGAGATAGAAATGGCCCGGACCGGCCTTAGTGAAATAATGCAGGTAATGGAAGATGGAAAATATGACCTGATCGTACTTGATGAAATAAATGTGGCTGTTCACTTCGGGCTCATCCCGTTGGAAAGCATAATAAGCCTTTTAGAAAAACGGCCTCAAGATGTAGAACTCGTACTTACCGGGAAATGGGCGACTAAAGAAATAATGGAGCGAGCCGATCTGGTAACAGAAGCACGAATGATAAAACATTATTTCAGTAAGGGAGTGAGGGCAAGGGAAGGGATAGAAAAATGAGGGCTGAAAATGTCAGTATGGAGGGAGTGTCAGGTCTTCCCGGGGATGAGATTGAGGCCAGGAGTATGGAAATCATCGCTCAGGAACTGGGTCCCACTACTTTCAATGACAAGGAACTCCCCGTGGTTTACAGAATTATCCACGCCACGGCTGATTTTGATTTTGCTGAAAATGTCAGGTTTCATCCTGCTGCAATAAAAAATGGGATAAAGGCCTTACTGGCAGGTAGATCCATACTCGTGGATGTTGGAATGGTAGCTGCCGGTATAAGTCCCGGCATAATAAAATTCTTAGGCGTAAAAGTGGTGGCTCCTATTAAGACCAGGGAGTGCATAGAGATGGCAAAAGACCTTGGTTGTACCAAAGCCAAGGCTGCCATGACCCTTGGGGCCGGGGATGATGTGGGGATTGTGGCAATCGGCAATGCTCCGACCGCCCTCTTGCGAATTATAGAACTGGTGTCCTCAGGGCAGTTCAGGCCGGATCTAATAATCGGCGTACCTGTAGGATTTGTGAACGCCGCTGAGTCCAAGGAACTTCTGCTGAAGCAAAACGTTTCCTACATTACGGCCCTGGGACGAAAGGGTGGCAGTACTGTGGCAATAGCAATAGTCAATGCCTTGCTCCGTATGGCAGTGTAAGAAATAATTTGCCTTGGAAACCGCTTGCAAAACATCAGGTTTTGGTCTCTGATGAGGTATAAGAATTCGCAAACGCTTACAGTTAGGTGGGTTGCGGTAAAACAGGCGTTGTAATCCTGCGAAGAGGTATAAGAATTCCTAACTGTTCGAATGATATAACCCTTTATCTGCATAGGATTTTATAAATATGACAACAAAGTTCATTTTTATCACAGGAGGGGTACTCTCATCTCTGGGGAAAGGCCTGGCGGCAGCTTCCATAGGGGCATTGCTCGAGGCCAGGGGGCTTCGGATCACTATTCAGAAGCTGGACCCATACATCAACGTGGATCCCGGCACCATGAACCCTTTCCAGCACGGCGAGGTATTTGTGACAGACGATGGTACTGAAACAGATCTGGATCTCGGGCATTACGAGCGTTACACCCATGCAAAGCTGGGGCAGAGGCACAACTACACTTCAGGACGTATTTATTATAGTGTTATCACAAAGGAGCGAAGGGGAGACTACCTTGGAGGTACGGTCCAGGTCATCCCTCACATAACTGACGAGATCAAACAGGCGATTCTCCAATTAAATGGTGAGGCAGATATAGCCATTATTGAAATAGGAGGCACAATAGGGGACATTGAAGGCCTGCCGTTTCTGGAGGCTATCAGACAGTTAAGGAGCGACCTGGGTACTAAAAATACCCTTTATATCCATTTGACCTATGTGCCCTATATCCAGGCAGCAGGTGAACTTAAAACAAAACCAACACAACACAGCGTAAAAGAACTGTTATCCATAGGGATTCAGCCGGACATCCTGCTCTGCCGCACTCAGATTGATCTTTCACCGGACATTAAGTCCAAGATATCATTATTCTGCAACGTAGAAGAAAACCGGGTTATTGCAGCCAAAGACGTAAAGTGCATCTATGAAGTGCCGATACGATTTCACGAGCAAGGGCTAGACGAACGAATCATCGAATCCCTTAACATGTGGACAAGGGAACCTGTGCTTACCGAGTGGGAGGACCTTCTTGCCAAAGTTAAGGAACCACAGCACAAAGTGCGGATTGCTATGGTTGGTAAGTATGTGAACCTCAGGGAGTCCTACAAAAGCCTGAATGAGGCACTGTTCCACGGGGGTGTTGCAAACAGCTCCGAAGTCGAAATAGATTTTGTGAACTCAGAGGAAACAAGGGGCGAAGAGCTGGTAAACCGGCTTTCAAAAGCCGATGGGATCTTGGTCCCGGGGGGATTTGGCTCAAGGGGAATACCTGGAAAATTTGAGGCCATTACTTATGCCAGAGAAAACAAGGTGCCTTTTTTCGGCATCTGTCTGGGCATGCAGTTGGCAGTTGTAGAATTTGCCCGAAACGTGGCCGGGCTGCCCCTGGCTGACAGCACTGAATTCGATCCTACCACATCTGATCCGGTAATCTACCTGATGAAAGAATGGTACGACTACCGCGCTGATAAAATACAAAAAAGAGATGAGAACACTGATAAGGGAGGCACTATGCGCCTTGGCGCATATCCATGCCGGTTGGCCATGGACAGCAAGGCATATGCCGCCTATGGGGTCGAACAGATCTCCGAAAGGCACCGCCACAGGTACGAGTTCAACAATTCCTATCGCAAGGCCCTTGAGGACGCTGGGATCAGGTTCGCCGGACTGAGTCCCAATGGTGAATTGGTGGAAATTATTGAAATACCGGAACATCCATGGTTTCTCGTCTGTCAATTCCATCCCGAGTTCAAATCCAGGCCCCTTGATCCCCATCCCCTGTTTGCGGCATTTATACAGGCTGCACTTGGTAAGCGTTTACAGGGCACCACATCTGCTTTGTTGTCGGGCACTTGAAGTACACGAAGTACGTCTGCGTACCCGTACGCCTTGCATCTACAGCATCCTGTAAACGTTTACAGTATTTGCAAAAAAGCTGAAAGCTAAGACAATGAGTACAAAAGATATCCAAGTAGCAAACGTGCATATAGCCGGAATCGGCGTTGGTTCAGGACAACCGCCTTTACTTATTGCAGGACCCTGCGTGCTGGAAGACATTGAAACCGCCATTTCCATCGGCGCCTTTATGGCCCAGGCTGCCGGGGATTATGGGTTTTCCTATCTATTCAAGGCATCCTTCGACAAGGCAAACAGGACATCTATAAGGTCATACAGAGGACCAGGAGTGGCTGAAGGCATTGAGATGCTCTCTGCCATCAAGGAGAAACTGAATGTTCCGGTGATTTCAGATGTCCACACTCCGGACCAGGTAGAGGCAGCCGCAACTGTCCTTGACTGTATACAGATACCTGCCTTTCTTTGCAGACAGACAGATCTTCTGGTGGCAGCAGCCCGAACCCGTCTTCCAATCAACATCAAGAAGGGGCAGTTCATGGCCCCGTGGGACATGAGATACGCAGTTGCCAAGATAAAAAAGAGTGGAAATGACCAGATTATCCTCACTGAAAGGGGCACCTCTTTTGGCTACAATAATCTGGTGGTTGACATGCGAAGTCTGGCTATAATGAGGGAAATCGGGTTTCCCGTGGTCTTTGACGCCACACACAGTGTTCAACTCCCTGGCGGTGGGGATGGGTGCTCATCAGGCCAGAGGGAATTCGTGTCCACCCTTGCCAGGGCTGCAATGGCAGCAGGAGTGGATGGAATCTTTCTGGAGGTCCACCCAAATCCGGACAAGGCCCTTTGTGACGGCCCCAACAGTCTCTCCCTTGAAGCTGCGGCAGACCTGCTGAAGATTCTTTCCAGGATTAGGCAGGCGGTAGACTGAATTTTGAATTAAGGTATATGTTTTTTAACTCTTTTTCCACAATTCAAAATTTAAAATTTAACATTGCATTTTCAGATGGCACATATAGATAAAGAACTGCTCATGACAAAGGCCGGTAACATCCGCCTTCTTGCGTTGGATGTTGACGGAGTACTGACCGACGGAAGTATTGTATATACCTCTCAAGGGGAACAGGTGCAGAATTTTCATGTTCACGATGGCCTTGGCCTTAAGCTCCTTGGTCTGGCGGGAATCCATGTAGCAATTCTCAGTTCCCGTTCTTCTCGTGCCCTTGCTATCAGGGCCGAGGAATTAGGCATAAAGTTGGTATATCAAGGACTGCCTGACAAAACAGAAGTATATGAGGGAATAAAGGAAAAGCTGGGGATAGAAGATGAAGAAATTGCATACATAGGAGACGACTGGGTGGATCTACCCCTTCTTCAGAAAGCGGGTCTTGCCATAGTAGTTGCCGATGCCGCACAATCTATGGAAGATTATGCTGATTATGTTACACAACAAGCAGGGGGAAGGGGTGCGGTTAGGGAAGTCTGCGAACTGATCCTCAAGGCCCAAAACAGGAGAAGTGAATTCCTGAATCATTACCTTAACCCCACCCCCTGATGGTAATGTGTCTGAACTGCCTTTCCGTTCAGACACGGAATATCCTGCAAAACCAATGGCCAACGCATGAAACTCGAGCAACAACATCTATTCTGGATACTTGCTGCCGTCCTTTCTTTGATAGCTCTTTGGATGCCGTGGCAACAAAGCAAGAGTACCAGTGATCTATGGACCACGGATTTCAAAGAAATGAAGGCTGATCTTACCCTTGGAGGTATTCGTTACACGAGAAACATAGGCGAAAAGATCCAGTGGGTCCTAAAGGCAAATGTAGCCCAACTTTATGAGGACAAAAACATCATGGACCTGGAAAGGATAAAAATAAAGTTTTTCCCTACTGGAGGAGGTCATGCTATTGTCACTGCTGATTCAGGCGTGTACAGAATCGGTAATGATGAAATGTCACTAAATGGCGATGTAAAAATACACTCTGAAGATGGCTCTACGCTCTTTTCAGAAACTATGTGCTTCAGTCAGAAAAAAAGACTTATCTGGACCAAGGACAAAGTACTTATCAAAGGAGACAGACTAGAAATGAAGGGCGAAGGGCTTGAGTACGATCTTCAAAAGGGTAAACTCACAGTAAAGAGACAGACGACTGTCCTGCCGGAAAACGGCGAGCTGGAACCTTAAGGGGAATGTAACCCTGAACCCTTGAACGCCTATGAGGAATCATAATGAAGTTTCAAATTTTTTGTGTACGCCAGCAAATGAGCAAGGTTAGAAATTCAGCTATCTGGTTTTGTATCCTTATTTTTATGCATTTTCAATGCTCGATGGCTATGGCCCAGTTGGACACCCCGGATACTCCACCTGCCGGTACGACAAGTGGGGGCAAACTCCCAATAAATATAGAGAGTGACCTGATGGAGTCGATGGATAAATCCGGTATCGTGGTGTTCACCGGGCATGTGAAGGCCACCAGAGGTGATCTTACAATATATTCTGACAAACTCGAGGTCTTTTATGAAAAAAGAAAACAGGGGGGAGAAACAAAAAAGACTGTTAAAAAAATCGTGGCCACAGGTCATGTACGTATAATCCAGGGTGAGCGGGTCGGTACAGGAAAACAGGCTATCTACGATAAACCTGCTGAAAAAATAACTATTACAGGTAGGGCCCAAGTTTCGGAGGGCCTTAACCGTGTGAGTGGAGAACGGATTATCTTTTTTATTAATGAAGATCGAAGTGTAGTTAAAGGAAGCAGTGAAACAAAGGTTAGGGCGGTTGTCTATCCAAATGAATAATCACCTCTCAGGTTATCTATGAGCAAATTGAACGTAGAAAAACTGGTAAAGCGTTTTCGTGGCCGGCCGGCGGTCAATGGCGTAAGCCTTGAGTTATCAGACCATAGCATAGTAGGTCTGCTGGGCCCAAATGGTGCCGGCAAAACCACTATATTCTATATGATCGCCGGCCTCATCAGACCCGACGAAGGGAAAGTTTCGTTTGATGGGGAAGATATAACCGATTTACCTATGCACAAACGGGCTCGTAAAGGCATAACCTATTTACCTCAAGAGCCATCGGTATTCAGGAAACTGTCAGTTGCTGATAACATCCGCCTTGTATTGGAAATAAAGGGGCTCTCTCGCCAGGAAATAGAAAGCAAGACCCTTGAACTCTTAGATGACATGGGACTCTCCGCCCTCGCGGATCAACAGGCACAGTCGCTTTCTGGAGGAGAACGGAGACGTGTGGAAGTTATGCGGGCACTTGCTACCGACCCCTCGTTTATTCTGCTTGACGAACCCTTTGCAGGCGTTGATCCCCTAGCTGTCTCCGACCTGCAAAAGATAATACGGGACTTGAAGGCCAGGGGAATAGGAGTCTTCATTTCAGACCACAACGTTCGCGAAACCTTGACTGTATGTGATTGGGCCTATATTGTTAATTTAGGAGTTATTAACGAAGAGGGTACTCCTGAACACATCGCCTCAAGCGATCTGGCACGGAGAATATATTTGGGAGAAAACTTTAAACTGTAAGCCGGTTATGGTTTATCTAATTTTTTATGGCCCTAGAATTTCGACAGCAACTTAAGCTGACACAGCAACTGGTAATGACCCCCCAGTTACAGCAAGCTATTAAACTGCTTCAGCTCTCCCAGGTTGAACTAATCGAAACGATTGACCAGGAATTAGAAATTAATCCGGTCTTGGAGGAATCTGAATCGGAAGCAGCTTCATCTTCAAATGATACTGATTTCAGCAACTCTCTGCAAGAAGAATCCGACTCGTACGAGACCCCACCTCCAACTCTGGCTTCCTCTGAACTTGAAAAAATTCCCTGGGAAGACAATGCAATTCAAGATATAAATTGGAAAGATTTTTGGGACGAAGATAACAGGTCCTCGCTTCCTGCATATTCCTTTGAAAAAAAGGAAGCCCCAAACTATGACAATCTCTCCACTCGCACCACAAATTTGAGTGAACATCTGACGTGGCAACTTCAGATGGCACACTCCAATGACTTAGAGCGTCAGAATGCCTGTCTCATTATCGGCAATCTTGACCGAAACGGCTATCTCAAGACTACAATTGAGGAAATAGCTGAAGAAGTGGGGTGTGCTCCGCAACAAGTAGAGGATGTGCTAAAAAAAATCCAGTTTTTCGACCCTGTTGGTGTAGCAGCCCGGGATCTTAAAGAATGCTTATTGGTTCAGATGGATTATCTGGGTATCAATGACCCGCTGGTCTTGGAACTGGTAAGTGAGCACCTTAACTATATTGAACGACACAATTATCAAGCTATGGCCAAAGCTACCGGGCAGTCATTGGAGGAAATAGCCCGGGCAATTGAGATAATAACCAACTTGGAACCCTGTCCTGGGCGATCATTCAGCAATGAGGAAATCCAATACATTGTTCCTGACATTTATGTTTGTAAAGTAGACGATGAGTATGTAGTTTCCTTGAATGACGAAGGTATGCCGAGACTGAGAATAAGCTCTTTTTATCGCGATGCCATTAAAAACGGAATTGCCGGTTCCTCTGCCAAGGACTTCATACAGGGCAAGCTCAAGTCTGCCCTATGGCTGATTCGCAGCATCCAACAGCGCCAAAAAACTATCTACAGAGTCACGAAGAGTATTGTAAAGTTCCAGAGGGAGTTCCTGGACAAAGGAATAACCTATCTCAAGCCTTTAATACTCAGAACAGTGGCAGATGACATCGAGATGCACGAATCCACCATAAGCAGAGTAACCACAAATAAATATGTCCACACACCACAGGGTATTTTTGAGCTAAAGTTTTTTTTCAGTGCGAGCCTGGGCCGGGATGACGGCTCTGATGTGGCATCTTATAGCGTAAAAGAACAGATTCGTCAGATGATCCAGGTAGAGGACCCGATTCAACCATACAGTGACAAGCAGATTGTGGAAATATTGGCCAAGGACCATATACGTATTGCAAGACGAACTGTGGCAAAATATAGGGATTTGATGGGTATTTTGCCCTCCAGCCGTCGCAAGCGACCTGCAATAAATTGTAATCTATAAATCCCCATTTGGAGGTATTATATGCAAATCAATGTGACTTTTAGGCGCCTGGATCCTTCGGATGTACTGCGCGAATATGCTAAAAACAGACTCCAAAAACTCAAAAAATATGCCGATGGTCCCATGGATGTAAATGTCGTTTTGTCAGTGGAGAAATTCAGGCAGACAGCAGAGGTTGTGCTTTCAGGAGATGGCGTAAGGGCAGCAGCCAAGGAAGAACAGAATGAAATGCGGACGGCTATAGATCTGGTATCTGACAAAATCTATAAGCAGTTAAAGCGATATAAAGAAAAAATCCGCAGCAAGAGAGGATCCGGCCCAATAGCCAAACCGGCCCTTTTAGACATATCACCGTCTCCCGAAACAGAAAAAGAGGACCTGGGTATAATCACCACAAAAAAAATGGATGCCAAACCCATGGTTGTTGAGGAAGCAGCGGCTCAGTTCCAGTCACTTAATCAAAACTTTATGATGTTCACCAACGCTGAGACCAACGAAATAAACGTCCTTTACTGGCTTATGGATGGGACCTTGGGGTTAGTCGAACCGTAATGACAGTGAAGATACTCGATTTTCTTTGCAACGGATGTATCATCCCCGATCTTAATACCAAATCCAAAGAAGAGGCGCTGGCCAGTCTGGCTAAAAGGGTAGCAGAAATAGAGCCCGCCCTGGACAAGGATGCTGTATTATCTGTCCTCAATGAACGTGAACAACTGGGCAGTACAGGTATTGGGGGGGGAGTGGCAATTCCACACGGAAAACTCCCAGAACTGGACCATATGCTCATATTAGTCGGCCGGAGCCCAGTGGGTATCCCTTTTGATGCAATGGATAACCGTCCGGTTCACATAATGTTTCTTTTGCTTGCACCTGACAACTCGGCAACCCAGTATCTCAAACTATTAGCCCAAGTTTCAAGGGTGTTAAAGACCCAGGAAGTGCATAAGCGAATTATGGAAGCGCCGGATGCATGTGCCATTCAAAAAGTAATAGAAGAAATAGATGGTCAGGTCTGAGGAACTGTCCAGCTTATTTGCGGACAGTTCCTCAGACCTACAGCGTTTTACACAAAGAACGAGAAGTGACTGACAAATCCCCACAAGCCCCGTTTCAAAAAGATGAGCCGATCAAACTGGTCCAAACAGTAATTATAACCGGCATGTCCGGATCCGGTAAGAGTAATGCACTCAAAGCCTTTGAAGATATGGACTATTACTGTGTGGACAATCTTCCGATAGCCCTCTTGCCGGAGTTCCTCTCCCTTACTGAAAATGTGTCCACAATGCCCACCCGTGTAGCCCTTGTGATGGATATGCGAGAAGAGAGTTTCCTTGATCAATACCAGTCTATCTTTACACAGATTAAAGAAAAAGGCTTTCATCTCGAAATTCTGTTTCTCGATGCAAAGGATGAGGTATTGGTACGAAGATTCAGCCAAACTCGCCGCAGGCATCCCTTGAAGCCCAAGGGCAATATCCTTGAAGGAATACATGTTGAGAGGGAACATCTGATGGGGCTGAGGGAATGTGCCGACAAATTATTTGATACCTCAGATTTCAATGTTCATCAGCTAAGGCAGGGTATTGTCAGGCTTTACTCCCCCAGAAAGCGTCTGGATCAACTTGTGATACACATACTGTCATTCGGCTTTAAGTATGGGGTCCCTGCCGATGCCAACCTGGTCCTGGATGTCAGGTTCTTGCCAAATCCATACTTCGAGCCGGAGCTGCGCCCCTTAAGCGGCTGCGACCAGGAAGTCCGAACCTATGTCTTGGAGAAAAAAAACACTATTGAATTTCTTAAACACGCCGAAGGCCTTTTGAAATTCCTTGTGCCGGAATACAGAAATGAAGGTAAATCTTATCTTGTTATTGCTGTAGGATGCACAGGAGGTCGACACAGAAGTGTTGCCATTGTAGAGCATCTAAAAGAACTATTTACAGGGATTGATGAGGAGGTTATCGTTACACACAGAGACCTGGAACTGGAGGGATAAATATATGGTAGGTGTGGTTTTGACATCCCACGGCCGTCTTGCTGATGAGCTGTTATTAACGACGGTTTTCATTGTGGGCAAGGCCGAACAGATGATTGCCCTTTCTATAGATCCGTCAAGGCCTATAGATAAATTACAGTCCGACATCCGCAAGGCTATTAAGGAAGTAGATACTGGTGACGGTGTACTGATACTTACAGACATGTTCGGTGGAACTCCGGCCAACATGACCCTTGCCTTCCTGGAGGACAACAAAGTCGAGGTCATAACAGGAGTAAATCTTCCTATGTTGATCAAATTGTGCCAATGCAGGAATAAAAATCAGACCCTGCATGAATTGGCAGATGAAGTAGTAGATTATAGTAGAAAAAGCATTAATCAGGCTACTGCAATCCTGAAAAAGTAATCAATGGTCTTGATCTTCATTTGGGCCATTCGAAATGACATTTAAATATCGAATATCGAACAAGGAATTATAACTGTCGAAGGAAATGGCTTTAAAAATCCTTCATGATTCGAAATTCCTTGTTCGATATTCTGCGGCTTAACATCGTATTGGCCTGAACAATGATCAAGGCCCAATCAATATAATTAATCCTGAATATTAGCTGCTAGGAGGTTTAGACATGACTATTAAGGTCGGCATCAACGGTTTCGGACGCATCGGAAGGAGCATTTTCAGGGCTTCTAAACAATATAAAGAATTTGAAGCCATTGAAATTGAGGCCATAAATGACCTGACAAACACCTATACGCTGGCTCACATGTTAAAGTATGATTCTGTAATGAGAACATTCCCTCTCGATGTGAAGGACACAGATCAGGGAATAATTGTGGACGGCAAAGATATACGGATAACAGCCATCAAGGAACCGTCCCAGTTGCCATGGCAGGAAATGGGTGTGGAATATGTAATCGAAGCTACCGGACGGTTCAGTGATGCGGATCTTGCACGCGGGCATCTGGAGGCCGGAGCGCAAAAAGTCGTAATCACAGCCCCCGCAAAGCATGAAGACGTCACGATTGTGATGGGGGTCAATGAAGACGACTACGATCCAGCCAATCACCACATCGTATCTAATGCCTCCTGCACCACCAACTGTCTCGCCCCAATGGCCAAAGTAATACTGGACAGATTTGGTATAGTTTCCGGGCTGATTACCACTGTACACGCCTATACTAACGATCAGAGATTGCTTGATTTTCCCCACAGCGACCTCAGGCGGGCCAGGGCCGCCGCTGTTAATATGATCCCCACCAAGACCGGTGCCGCAGCAGCAGTAAGCAAAGTCATTCCTGAGCTTGTCGGCAAATTTGACGGCCTGGCAGTCCGCGTGCCCATCCCTGACGTCTCCATAGTGGATCTTGTGGTCCTGGTGGAAAAACGTGCCACAGTAGCCGAAATAAACGAGACCATTAAGGCGGCTACCAACCGCTTCCTTGGATACACAGACAAACCCCTGGTCTCCACTGATTTCATGGGAGACCCAAGATCCTCTATTGTGGACGGCGGATGCACCAAAGTTATTGGGGACAAGTTGATCAAGGTCATGTCATGGTATGACAATGAATGGGGGTACTCCAACAGGATATTGGATCTGATCCTTCACATGAATGCTCACAAGGCCCTTTAGAGGAATCAATAACTACAGACATGATAGCATCAGAAGCCCTCCGTGTAAATCTCGAGGCCACAGCCGTCCGGGAAGTAAAGTATGACTCCCGCTACCAGGTCCTCCGGGACGCAGTCAAGGATTATCAGGGCATAATTAAGGCTGTTGATAGCCTCCTCTTCGAGCTGCACCATCCATTTCGCAACTGGGAAATCGTAATTGGAGATCTAAGGTCATTTGCCCTAAAGAATCTTGCTACTTACAGCCGCTCGTCTCAGGGACCTGAAGCCATCAGAGTACTTTTGGACACTTTCTCTGATGTCATTTTCCAGACCCCTGAGAATAACCAGAAGACCGAAGCCGTAAACGGACTCCTGGCCTTTCTGGAAAAAATCGTTCAAAAAGTAGACAATGAAAAGCTTCTGACAATACTGCCTGATATTGAACATGCCTTTCACAGGCTTAAAGAATCCAATGCGCCTGTGATTAAGGCTGTTGCCAGGAGCTATCACCCTGTATCACGCCTGATACAGAATCTTTCCAATCGCCTGGAGGGGCAAAAAATCTCTCCGGGATTGTGGGATGAAGCGGGAAGACTTCTTGTTGAAGTTCGGAAAGCCACCTCTCAGTACTGGCTTGAGCAGGAAGACCCTGTTAACTGGCTAAATAGCGCCATTGAACAATTCCCTATGGAACTGGCCTCTGAAGACCTGAAAAAGACGCTGGGACTTATCGAGCCGGTCTCCCATAAACAGCTCAAATTCTCTCTGGAAAACCTGGAAATCGAAAGGAAAGCGCCTCTCAAGGAAAAAGACGTCCTGGAACTGGCCAGGCGCCCAGGCTATCTGGATATAGTGAATCAGTACAGAAAGATTGTCCAGGACCTAGGCCGTCTGTCGTGTCAAATCCAGCCCGTATCATCAAAAGAGCAGGCTTCCCGCAATCAAGATGCCGGATTATACCTTCTGCTGCCATTCCATCTTATTGAAATAGAGGGTCTGTCCACGATCCACGAGGAAATCCTTCGACAGATCAACCGCAGCCTTTTGTATCTTATACGCACTGCAGACCTGGAGCAGCTTCAAGAAATCCTTTCCAGAAGCTTTGCGCTGCTAAAGCAGCAAGTAGGCAATTTCCCAAGGACTGCACTTCAGTGCATCGAGGCCCTGGGTTCAGAGATCATCCGCAAGGACGACACAAGGCTTATAAAGCTTTTCTTCAATCAGGTAGTCCAGTTTGGCTTCAAACCCCCGGGGATTAAGGGCGTAGATGCCGAATGGCATATCTTGAGCGATCCTGCTCATCTGCAGAATATTCGTGTCTGGCTAAAATTTGTAGAACAAAAAACCAGTGTCTGCGGTATCCTGTTGTCAGCCCTTATAATAAATCTTAAACTGGCAGGCACATGTATCCGGGATACAGACCTGTTTCAGAAAGACGTCAGCAGATTATTGAACTGTGACATAGAGCCGAATTACAATCTCGTCAAACAGTTGGCCAAGATCCTGCCGGTTTACTTCAATGAAATAGGAGCAGAGGATCTCCTGAGGGATGTGTCAACAGAGCTTGATGAGATATCTCTTCGCAAGGATATCCTTATTCATTTCCTGAGAAAACAGAGCCATGTTGAGAGCAACAACCGCATTGTCGATTTTATTGAGGCCATTCTGTGCTTCTGGTTCAGCAGGCAAAAGCAAGGGCTGGCCCCCTTCCTGCCCCCTGAAATCCTGGAGCAGGTTCCTGACCATGGCCCTCACGTGGATCATGTCCACAGACTCATACAACACCTGGCAGATGTGCTGGATCTTAAACGATTTACCCATAGTGTAGATAGCCTGCTAAATTTGGAAGAGGACAGGCTCTCACAAATACTGTGTCAAGTACAGGATATTCCCCATCAAGAGAGAAGACGTATTGAACTTCTTATCCGGATGTACAGGCTTGAGGCCCAAAAATATAAGCTCGGTACCCAGGAAATCCGTCATCATCTGGAGGAAGCCAAAAATCTGGGTTTTGAGGGACTGGACAGGGTACTTGAAGTCCTGGATGTGGACGACGATCCGGAGCGGTGTCTTGAGGTAATCCTGGACCAGCTTGATGTCCTTAAGAGCATTATACTGAGCAAGGAGCAGTTTGAAATCAGGGAGGACATATACCACAAGCGGCATATAACAGTGGATATTCCTTCAATGTACGGCCGTTACCATGAGCGCAAGTTTGACGCCCTCAGCCTCAGTTTCCGCCTGGAGAACCTGGCCAATATTTATTTCGAACAATTGATAGCTGAGATAGATTCAACCTTTATCTCAAGATCTATTTTTGTGCGCATCCTGAGGTACCTCCGCCTCTTTTGGAGAGCAGTACAGTTAGGTGGAGTGTATTCCAGGAAGTTCGCCACTTATCTCGGATTGCTGGAAAAATCTCTTGAGGTCCGGCGATTTGCCTTTTCCCAGTACCTGGATGTAGTGAGAGGGCTGTCTGAGGGGGTTAAAGACATTATCCATGTCTATTACATAAGTCCCCATCAGGACAATATCTCTCTTATTATTCGCCAGTTGGGCAGACACAACCTTCTAACAAAATACAAGACCGCTATAAAAGAGGCTGAAAACGAGACCCAACTCATTCATCAGATAACAGAATGGTTCCTGAGAGACCTTATCTCCGGCACCTTTGGTCTACAGTACCTGGACAACTTTATAGCCAGGGTATACCAGGTGCTTGGAGAGCAAAAAGAGAGACTGGATCACAAAGACCTTGACTTACTATTGAGCTATGATCCGAATCAAATATTGTGTACCATACACAGTCCGAAAGAACAGACAGAAAACCTCATACACCTGGGGAACAAGGGCTTTAACCTGGTGCTCCTGGCACAGAATGGTATGCCTGTTCCACCAGGAGTAATAGTCACAACCGAGGTCTTCAGGTGCTACCCGATTATCCGGAAACTGCCCAGTGTGTATAGAGAATTCAGATTACAGCTTCAGAAAGCCATTGGTGAGATAGAGCATCAAACCGGGCTCAGGTTTGGCAACCCGTCAAATCCCTTGCTCCTATCTGTAAGGAGCGGAGCGGCCATTTCCATGCCGGGGATGATGTCAACAATTATTAATGTGGGCAGTAATTTTGAAATCATAGAAGGCCTGGCTAAAAAAACCGGTAATGACTGGTTTGCCTGGGACAACTACCGCAGGTTTGTCCAATCATGGGCCATGGCCTTTGATCTGGACCGTGAGATGTTCACCGAGCTCATTAGTAATCACAAACGCCGGTATGGAGTAAAGCAGAAAAGGGAGTTTACTGGAGACCAGATGAAAGAATTGGCCTTGGCTTACCGTCAAGCCACGCTGGACCACGGTCTGGAGCTAGAGGTGGAACCTTTTGAGCAACTCCTTGTGGCCATACAACTGATTCTTACATCCTGGGAGTCTGAAAGAGCAAAGAACTACAGGGAAATAATGGAAATGTCCGATTACTGGGGCACGGCTGTGATACTGCAGGCCATGGCTTATGGAAACCTTGCCGAGACATCGGGTACCGGCGTGGCCTTTACGCCAATCCATACTGACCATATAGACAATATCAGCCTGTGTGGCGACTTCACCACCGGCAACCAGGGGGATGACATCGTAAGCGGTCTGGTCACTACATATCCGATTTCAATAAAACAGGAAAAAGCCCTGGGGCTTGATTCCGAAATGACTCTGGAAAAAAACTTTCCTGAGATTTATAATAACTTGCTATCCATTACCAAAAAGCTCATCTACGAAAAAAGATGGGACCCACAAGAAATAGAATTTACCTTTGAAGGCCCGGAGAGCAACCAGCTTTTCATACTCCAGAGCCGAAACATGACCACCAAAAGGCGACACATCGTTCAGGTTTTTGTACATTCAGCAGAATTAGAGGCCAGCTACCGGGGCAGAGGCATTGGGGTAAGTGGAGGGGCCGTAACAGGAAAGGCCGTGTTTACCCTTTCTGAGATTAAAACCTTTCGCGAGAAGGAACCCAAAACCCCATTGATCCTGATCCGGTCAGACACGGTCCCGGACGATATCAAGGAAATTACTTTAACAGATGGCCTGCTCACAGCAAAGGGAGGGCAGACATCCCATGCAGCCATTATTGCATTTCGTCTGGACAAAAACTGCATTGTGGGCTGCAAGCAACTGCAGGTCTTTGAAAATCTGGGTTTTGCACGATTAAACGACAGCATTATTCGTTCCGGTGAATTCCTGAGTATTGACGGCAGAAATGGCTCGATATATATGGGTAAGCATGCCACGCAAATAGAGGAAGAGATGTCTCTTGTCTAAAAATTACAAGAGCTAAGGTCGGAGTTAGGGTTTTGCAAAGAGAGATACGGTCATGATCAAATACATAGATGAAATTTCACTGAAAGGCCAAAGAGTCCTGATGAGGACGGACTTCAATATCCCCCTGGACGATTCCGGCAATATCACAGACGACAACCGCATCAGGGCGGCCTTGCCAAGCATACGACACGCCATGGAGGATGGAGCACGACTGATACTCTGTTCGCATCTTGGCCGCCCGAAGGGACAGAGAGTAGAAAAATTCAGCCTGAGACCGGTAGCAAAGCGTCTTGGAGAGCTGATAGGCAGGGAGGTATCTCTGGCCCCGGACTGCATTGGAGATGAAGTGGAGAACCAGGTCAACTCCATGTCAGATGGAGAAGTGCTACTACTTGAAAACCTCAGATATCATCAAGGAGAAACAAAAAACGACCCTGGTTTTGCAGGAGCCCTGGCAAAAATAGCCGATATATATATAAATGATGCCTTTGCGGTATCACACCGGACACATGCCTCAGTGACCGGAGTACCCGGCCTGGTTAAAGAGTGCGCAGCCGGTTTACTTATAAAGCAGGAACTTTTATACTTCAAAAAGGCCATGGAAAAACCTGCCAGGTCCCTGGTGGCCATCCTGGGTGGGGCCAAGATATCCGGCAAGCTGGAGGCCGTTAAAAACATACTGAACCGGGTGGATAAGCTGATAGTCGGCGGGGCAATAGCCAATACGTTTCTGACAGCGCAGGGCATTGATATAGGAAAATCCCTTACTGAAAAAGAGCTGGTAGACACGGCTAGGGCATTAATTGATCAGGCAAAAGATAAAGGCATTAAATTCTACCTTCCTGTTGACTGCGTCATAGCACAGGATCTTGGCACAAACGCCGAAACCAGGATCGTCCCAACCCAGGAAATTCCTGATGATTGGATGGCATTGGACATAGGGCCTGCAACGTCAGACCTTTTCAGTGAAGCCCTTTACAATGCCAAAACCATAGTGTGGAATGGCCCGATGGGGGCCTTTGAGTTCGATCCCTTCAGCCGGGGTACAATGGCCCTGGCGCACGCAGTCGGCAGCAGTCAGGCCCTCAGCATTGTAGGCGGAGGAGATACTGATCTGGCCATCCACAGGGCCGGTGAAGTAGAAAACATATCTTACATGTCCACAGGTGGTGGGGCGTTTCTCAAGCTTTTAGAAGGAAAAAAACTGCCGGGCATAACGGCACTTGAGGAGTGTAGCAAAAAATGAATTCTTCAAAGAGAAGACCTGTTTTAGCAGCTAACTGGAAGATGTATAAAACCGTGGCCGAGACCCGTGATTTCCTTAAAGTTTTTTTGCCCCTGGTGAATTACTTGACGGAAAGAGAGATAGTAATTGCGCCTCCGTTTACTGCCCTTTCAGCAGCCGGTGAAATCATTAAGGAAAGTAAACTTGTGTCCCTTGCAGCTCAGAACATGTACTTTGAGCAAAAGGGCGGCTTCACTGGTGAAATATCATCTATCATGCTCAAGGAATTCGGAGTCAAGTGGGTAATCCTTGGGCATTCAGAGCGCAGACACATTTTTGGAGAAAAAAATAGCCTTATTTCCTTAAAGCTCAAGTCTGCCCTGGAAAATGATTTACTTCCAATCCTATGTATCGGAGAAAAATTGGAGGAAAGAGAAGCCGGGCTTACGCATGAGATACTTGAAAAACAGTTATCATCTGGCTTCTCAGAGGTAGGTAACCGAGAAGCAGACAAAGTAGTAGTTGCCTATGAACCTGTATGGGCAATCGGCACGGGTAAGACAGCTACACCGAATCAGGCACAGGATGCCCACATCAATATCCGGTCATGGCTTACCGATCGTTTCGATTCCGGTATTGCAGGGCAAATTCGAATATTGTATGGTGGCTCGGTTAAACCTGAAAATGTTAATGAATTAATGGCGCTCCCCGATGTAGACGGAGCTCTTGTTGGCGGTGCATCTCTCAAGCCTGGGAGTTTTGGTCAAATTGTGAGTTGTCATATTCGTTAGTGTCTGAACGAAAAGACCGTCCAGACACAGTTTTGAATTCTAAATTCTAAATTTTGAATTTAAAAAAGTGAATAACCCCCAATATGTTGATGGTTTTTGACCTAAATTGAGAAAATAAAATTTGGGGTTTTCGTTCAGGCAATAGTTAATTAAGGAAGCAACTTAAAGGATATGTTTTGTACTCTATCTTAATAGTAGTTTACGTTATTGTATGTGTCCTCTTAGTTCTTACTGTCTTGCTCCAGCAAGGCAAAGGAGCTGAGATCGGAGCTGTATTCGGGTCAAGTGATACCATTTTCGGCAGCGCGGGACCAGCCTCTTTTCTGCACAAACTCACTTCAGGACTAGCAGTGCTTTTTATGGTTTTGGCCCTTATTCTCACCTATTTGTCAGCTCACAGGGTGGAGGACTCAATAATGCAGGACGTGGAGGTAACTACCAGTCCTGTTACTACCGAACCAGTTGAACCTGCTGTAATTCCTGAAGCTACTCCTGCACCAGTAACAGGGGTTGAGAAACCCGTGCAAGGCCTGGATGAAAAGACCGAACTGTGAGCGCTTACAAATAGTTTTTTGCCGAAGTGGTGGAATAGGTAGACACGCCATCTTGAGGGGGTGGTGGGCAAAACCCATGGGGGTTCGAATCCCCCCTTCGGCACCATATTTATCCTATGTGGGGATGCGCAATTCCTAATTCCATGACCGGCTTATCCGGATTCTTCAGCGTCTCTTTTTTTAGCGGAATAGTGAAATAGAATTGACTTCCCTTGCCATACTCACTCGTGGCCCAGATCATACCATTGTGCAATGCGATCAGCCCTCTCGCAATACTGAGCCCAAGGCCGGTCCCTTCATATCGGCGCGAAGCAGATATGTCAGCCTGAATGAACTTGTCAAAAATTTTATCAAGATCTTCATCCTTAATCCCGATGCCTGTATCCTCTACACAGACCCCTGCAAATATGGGCGACTCGCCAGGCTGAATACCGCGATCGGATATCTTGGCACTAATGGTTATACCTCCCTCATGGGTAAACTTGATCGCATTGTTTAACAGATTTATTAAAACATGCTTGATCTTATCCTCATCGCCACAGACCAAAGGCAGATTCTTTTCAATATCAAAATCAAGAGTTAGCCCTTTTTTGGTTATCATCCCCTTAAAAAAGGAAACTACTGAATCAATAAGTCCTTTGAGGTTGAACTGAACTGCTTCTATCTCAATTTTCCCTGATTCTATCTTGGAAAGATCGAGAAGATTATTTATCAATTGTAAAAGGTGTTTTGCATTATCGGTGATTTTGCCTAGACTCTTTTCCTGTTCCTCGTTGATTACTCCGTCAACTCCGTCTAATAACAAATCTGAGTATCCGATAATAGAATTCATCGGTGTCCTAAGTTCATGAGATATATTCGCCAAAAATGCTGATTTAAGCCTGTCAAGTTCTCTAAGTTGGATATTTGCTTCTCCTAATTGCGCTATTAGTTTTGCCCTCTCGTTTAACAAGCTGATTTTTTTCAGCATACTTTCTTTCACTCTATCTCTTTCCCGTCGTACTTCCGCCTCAGAACGTTTCAGGCTAGTGATATCACGGGCAGCGGCAAAGGCACCCATTACCTGTCCGGTCTGATCTCTATAAAGCGAGGCATTGTAGGCAACAATGGTCTCTGTTCCATCTTTGGCCCTCATGACCAGCTCGTAATCCCGAACCTCACCGGTCTCAAAAACCAACATCGCCCCCTTATAAGCCTTCTCCGAATCTGTGAAATAATCAGCAAATGGGGTCCCGATTAATTCCTCCCGACTTCTCCCAGTAGCTCGAATTGTGGCCCCGTTAACATCCAGAATAATCCCCTTCTGATCAAAAGTTACCAGAGGATCAAGGCTTGTCTCAATTAATCCGCGGTTGTAGCGCTGGAGATTCTGTATTTCCTGCTTTGCCTGCTTTCGCTCTGTATGGTCAACTTCAGATTGCCAATAAGCATTGTTGACCGCTTCAATAAAACCTTGCCACTCTTTGGGAATGGACTTCAGGCTACCGAAATACTGCCCGAGCTGGTTTTTCAATAAAGCATGGACATCCTTCATTTTTCTAGTTTTTCAGAAAGTGCTTAAAGTGTATCTTCTCAATAAGTTGGGAGTAAATTACATTTTGCGACATCTTATCCTGAGTTATTAAGAAGTTACCTTAAGGTGAGCTAACGTAATGGAAATTCTACTGAAAGATGCCGAGATCATCAGAGTCATTTACCACTTCTTTTCACAGGCAATCTAATTGTAAAGGTAGATCCCTTGCCTGGTTCGCTTTCCACTGAGATCGTGCCCCTGTGGGCCTGAATAATTTTGAGTGCATAAGTAAGGCCGAGTCCGGCGTGGATCTTTGAAGTAAAAAAAGGGTCCAGAACATTTTTGAGTTTGTCTTTTGGGATACCGACCCCTGTATCGGATATCCTGATCTCGATATATCCCTCGCTGACACGGCTGCTGATATTTAGCCTGCGCGTCGTGTTTCGCATTGCTTCAATTGCGTTTTTAATAAGATGGGCAAACGCTGCCTCAATCTGTTCTCTATCAACAGAAATATCAGGAAGATTCTTCATTAATTCGGTTTTGATATCTATGTGTTTTTCTTCAAGTGCAGATCTGTATTTTTCAATCGATTTGGCAATAATTTTATTAATATCCGCTGGCTCTCTATAAGATATTACAGTGGTCTTCAGCTCAATGAGCTTTTTTATCATATGTTCCAGAGTCTCAACATTTTGTACAATTAATTCCAGATATTTTCTGTTTGGATCACTCTCAGAAAGGGAGTCACAGATCCTTCGCGCAAATCCTCCTATAGCAACAAGAGGGTTCCTTATCTCATGCGCTACTTGATCCATCATCTTTTCTAATGCTTCTGTCTTCTCCGCCTCCATCAACTTCTTACGTTCTTCTTTTATGCTGAGCAATGATCGTATTCTTGCAACAAGCTCTTTATAATCAAAGGGTTTCGCCAGATAATCATCCCCGCCGATATCAAGACCTTTGACAGTGCTGTCAACGTCGCCCTTGGCAGTGAGGATGATGACAGGTATGTGTCGGGTGTTTTTATCTTCCTTGAGTCTTTTGCATACCTCAAGCCCATCCATTTTAGGCATCATAATGTCCAGCACAACCAAATCCGGCTCGTATTCAGCGAATCTGTCGAGGCCTTCTTGGCCGTCGTATGCCTCAGCGGTATCATACCCGTCAGCACGGAGCCTCTTTCTCAAGAGGTCTACGGTATCTACGTTATCCTCAACGATCAGGATTTTATTTTTGTCCACCCGAATAACCTATCTTGTTTTTTTCACGTAGTATTCTATCTGCTCCGGCAACTCGCGGACATTTATCGGCTTTGATATATATCCACTGAATCCCGCCTGCAAAGCCTTTTCCTCATCCCCTTTCATTGCATGTGCGGTCAATGCAATTATCGAGGTATGCTTAAACTCCTCTCGAAGCCTCAGGGTTTTCGCAACCTCATAACCTCCCATTTTCGGAAGCGAGATATCCAAAAGAATAATATCCGGCTGTTCTGCAATCGCCTTTTCCAGGCCATCTTTTCCATCAACAGCTTCAATTAGCTGATAATCCCGGTTTCTTAAGACCTTGATTACCAGTTCCCGGCTATCCTGGTTATCCTCAACTATCAGCAATTTTGTCCCGGAAACCTTCTCTGTTTCTTTCATGTCATCTCCTAGTTTATCAGGCACTTTTTATCTCATCAATTCTATGCTTGAGCTCTTGTAAGAGATCTTCTTTGAGTGCATCCTTGTTTAATATGCCACGTAACCTGCCGTCCAGAGCGTCTTTCTCCTTTTTGCTCAAGTCCCTTTTCGTAATAATAATAAGGGGGACCTTCTTGACATTTTTATCTGTTTTAATGTACTCAATTACATCAAAACCATTCACCTTGGGCATTGTCAGATTGAGGATAATCAGGTTAGGCATGAAACCCTTTATCAACTCGATCGCATCCTGGCTGTTATAGGCTGTCTTTACCTGACACCCAACGTCTTGCAAGGTATGTTCGATCAGCGATACTGTATCTGTTTCACTATCTACTACAAGTGCCCGTTGTATTTTGCCCATTTTTTCCAGATCTCTTATTTTTCTGAGCAAAAAATTCTTATCTAGCGGCTTTACCATATATTCCGCGGCACCCAGACTGAATCCCAGTTTTTTATTATCCACAATTGAAAGGACAATTACCGGGATATTTTGGGTCTCTGGCGTACTTTTCAGCTCCCGCAACACCTGCCATCCATCTTTTTTCGGCATCATGATATCCAGAGTAATGGCTACTGGTCTCGTCTCTATGGCCTTTTCAACTGCCTTCTCCCCGCTGAGAAGACCTACTATTTTGTAGTCCTCTCCCAGGGATTTCCTGATGATATCAATGGCGTCCGGATTGTCATCTATTGCCAGGACCGTCTTTCGAGAAATGTCCTCTACAGTCAACGGCTTTGCCTCAACGGTTTTTGACTCCTGTGACTCAAGCACCAGTTTCTGTATGACCTTACAATCTTTGCAAAAATCAACTTTCTCCGGATAGACACCGATTTTCATTCCTGCGCAATGTGTCCCAAGAACGAGCCAGCAACGTCTTTCTTCACTCTCATAGGCCGGACAGTCAGACTGTCCGCAATGTATGTATTCGTGGCACCTTAACGGTTTGCCGCCATATTCGGGGTCCTTCAAAAAGGTCTCGACAGGCACCCCGAAGTGCTCAGCCAAGTCATCAGCCACTCGTAATTCTATGATCGGCTTAGTTATAGTTTCGACTACCTCTTTTCTGAGAGGAATAGTGAAATAGAATTGGCTTCCCTTGCCATACTTGCTCGTGGCCCAGATCATACCGTTGTGCAATGCAATCAACCCCCTCGCAATACTGAGCCCCAGGCCGGTCCCTTCATATTGGCGGACAGTAGAAAGGTCAGCCTGCACGAACTTATCAAAAATCTTACTAAGGTCCTCATCATTTATCCCAATACCTGTATCCTCTACACAGACCTCTGCAAATATAGGAGGCTCGCCACGTTGATGAATGCCGCGATCGGATATCCTGGCACGGATGGTTATGCCTCCCTCATCGGTAAATTTGGTCGCATTGGACAGCAGGTTCATCAAAACATGCTTGATCTTATTCTTATCGCCATAGACTAAAGGCAGATCCTCATCGATATCAAAATCAAGGGAAAGACCCTTTTGGGTTATCATTCCCTCAAACATGGAAATTACTGAATCAATGAGTCCTTTTAGATTGAATTGTTCTGCTTCTAACTCGGTTTTTCCTGCTTCTATCTTGGAGAGATCGAGAAGATCATTTAACAATTGTAGAAGGTGCCTGGCATTATTAGAAATTCTGCCCAGGCTCTTTTCCTGTTCTTCGTTGATTGGTCCATCAACCCCATCTATTAGTAAATCAGAATATCCGATAATAGAATTCATTGGTGTCCTTAGCTCATGAGACATGTTTGCCAAGAACATGGATTTTAGTTTGTCAAGTTCCCTAAGTTGGATATTTGCTTTTTCCAATAGTGCTATAAGATTGGTCCTTTCGCCTAACAGGTCGGTTTTTCTGGCAACCTCACTCTCAAGTCTTTTGCTGAATTGAGATGCCCTTTGAACCATATAGTTAAATGCGTTGCCCAGTACACCTATTTCATCCTCTGACCTTACGTCTACTGAAACAGACGTACCGCCCTCTGCAAATCTCTTTGCCTTGTCAGCCAGATCCTCCACAGGGCGCCTAATGAATCTGGTAATCATCATATAAATTATGGCTATAATTATTGATATTCCAATAAAACTTATCAATATGGTCCTGTTCATGGCAGCAGCGACCATTTCATAAGTATGCTCAACATCCGTTCCTATTATCAGGCCACCGAGAACTTTCCTTGAAGCGCCATGGCAGTGATGGCAGTCTTTATAGTTCAGGATGGGCTGGATGGTAATAAGGAGCTTTCTTCCGACAAGTTCTGCTACAAATGCCTTCTCCGGTGCTACTCCTGAACTCAACGTCTTGGTTAAGGCTGCCAGTGCCTCCTCATCGGAAATAGAATCCGCAACCATGGTCTTTACCCTTTCCTCGTGTGTGGACCAGGTTATCTCTTGATCAAAATCGCACACCCATGCCTCGATGTCTTCCATTTTCTTACGGACATCGGACAAGACCTCCTTGACGGCCACACTATCTCCAACATGCATTGGATATGTTATGCCGGAATAGATCGATTCAGACACATCAAAATTATGAGCTTTCACCAACTCCATCCTGTCTCTTGTCCCAAAGTATATTCTCAAGACAATCTCAGCCGTCATAACCAGGGCTATGCTGATTATTACAGTAGCCATTATCTTGTTTGCAAAACTTTTTCTTATAAAACCAAACATCCTGTCCTCAACAATGCGGTGCCTATCGGAGTCGCTAATGTGCACCTCCGTGAATCAAAGGCTTGTACCTGAAGGCCTTAACCCTCTCTGATATGTGACACTCCTCACAATCTTTCGTTGTGAGATCCCCCTTGATATCCTGAGCGCGCTTCGTCCTGACATGTATTTCACCAGGGCCATGGCATACTTCACAGCCCGCGTTTTTCAAGTAAGGGGTCTCTTCAAGACTGACAAAGCCGTTCGGCTTGCCAAATCCTGTTGTATGGCAAAAATAACACTTTTTGATTTCTTCCCCGGTAAGGCCCTTTTTCACCCTTTGAATGCTCTCGAACGAACTGCTCTTCTTTGCATATTTGGTGAAACTCCCATATTCCTTTTGGTGACAGGGCTTACAGGCTTCCGAACCGACATATTTTTGTATTTCAGTGTTATTCCCACCCCTAACCTTTCCCGGATTAAAGATAATGATCGTTGATATTGCCATGAAAACGGCGAGGAAGTATCTCATTGTGCCCCAATCTTAATGGTATCTCTAATCAAATGGCTAACAGTTAATCGCTCAACATAGGTAGTAGCAACGCCATTTAGCCTTGTCAAGCATAGGAATATGCTTCGGACATAAGACAGAATCGATTGAGATTATGGTGAATTTCCCTTATGATTTGATCTCATGCTCTATAAAAAAACAAAAAAGATTTGCCTGGGTGGTCAGACTGATATTGCCAATTTCTTCCAAGCAGGTTACAAAGTAGTTTTAGAATAACAATACTATAATTTCACATGGGTGTAATATGAGAATCGTTTTAAAATAAACAGCAAAATGGGAAGGAGGGGCGTGCCATTAAAAGAACACAAAAAAATAATTCTTGCATTGGTTTTCTTTTTAACTACCGCTTTTTTAGGAACGGGAGAGAAATAAGTTGAACAAAAATTAACAGGATTTTTTGTTGTATTCAAGGCGCAAGGAGCGAGCATAACGGGTTATGTGATCGACGAGCAACGAAGAAGACGGCAAAAAAGACGTTAATTTGTTCAAGTTATTTATTGTACGTTTCTTAGTTCCTGTGATCTATAATATCAGAAATGACAAAAGCGGTGTCTATATCTGAACTTTTCTTGGGATCTGCGCCCTTATCGTGGGTGCATAGCTATTTCAAGTCCTGTGTGAAATTTCTGTTTCAGCAAGGGACATTAGAGTATGCTCGCACATGAACTTCTAAGTTCTATAGGTGAGGAAGAGAGGAAGGATGGTGCTCAAAGCAAAGTTTCTTATAATCTGTATTTTCGGTTTCATGATGTGGGTGGCAGGCATCGGCATCAACTCGTCGAGTGCCATGGAAACCGATGACTGTCTGGAATGCCATGGCGATTCATCCAATTTTGATGAAGGGGACGTGCGTCTATATATCGATGGCACCCAGTTCGCTGGCACAAAACACGCAGAAGATGGTTGCGGGTCCTGCCATTCAGTAACCGATAGCCACCCGGACGACGGGGTTAAGCCCTCTAAAGAAAGCTGTGACATGTGCCATGAAGATACTATTGATGAGGTATCAAAGGGCCTTCATGCTGGAAATGCGGAATGCATAGATTGTCACAATCCCCATGCGGTCAAAGGGCTCAAGTCTCCTGGTGAAAGTTGTGGTATGTGTCATGAAGAAGCCGTTGAAGAGTATTTGAATAGCCCCCATGCAGGAAACGCGGCTTGCTCAGATTGTCACAGCCCTCATACAGTCATAAGCTACCTGGAGACCTCTGGTTTTGAAAAAAACAAACAGTGTCTTACTTGTCATGAAGGTGACGGCCACTCTGAATGGCTCCTCCGGAACAAGCTCCATATGCAGGCAACTACGTGCATAAGCTGCCATACTGATTCAAAAGGCATTGTCATCACCATGTATATCGAGAAAAGAAAGGATATCAAACCAGATAAAGAAGGTGAGATTGACCTCGCAACTTACCAAGATCTCACGCAATTAGTCGGAGACAAGGGAGTTCAATCTCTCATAGATAGTAATGGTGACGGCTCCATTACAACAGCAGAGCTCAAAGAGTTTAATTTGAACTCAAAATATAAGAGTGTAGGGCTTTGGGGGGTGCTGTCAACAAAGACAGCAAGTCACAGTTATGGAATATTTGAAGACCGCCGGGATTGTTCTTTCTGTCATGCTGCCGGACCCAAAGCCATGCAGACATGTTATGTAGCCTTCCCTAATCAAAATGGCACGTACAGCAGGGTCCCTGTTGAAGAGGGAGCAGTGCTCGACCCTCTTTTTGCTACTGCTGACTTCTACATGGTGGGCTCCACCAGAAACGATATTCTCAGCATTTTGGGCCTGCTGATCATAGCCGGTGGTTTAGGCGCAGCCTGCCTCCATGGCACTTTCAGAATTCTGACTCAAAAAAATAGGAGGAAACATTGATCATGGAAAAGCCAAAAATGATCTACCTCAACCCTCTTACAGTGAGGATATGGCATTGGATTCATGCCATTGGAATAACAACTCTGTGCATTACAGGGGCTCAGATCAGGTTTCCTGAGTATTTTAATCTATTTGGCAGCTATAGAGCAGCGGTACTGGTTCATGATTTTACCGGAATTTTTGTATGCATCGATTGGTTGTTGTGGTTTGTATATTACGTGTTTATTGATAAGAGCCTGATAAAGCTCTATGTCCCCAACATGTATGACCTGAAGACTGGTATCATAAAACAGATGGTGTTTTATGGCTTTAACTACTTCAAGGGTGGACCAAACCCTCATCACTCCACGCCTGATGCCAAATTCAACCCCATGCAGAAAGGGGCATATTTGATGATCATGCTGACTCTTGTACCGATCATCCTGTTGTCCGGTCTGTTGCTTCTGCTGATTACGCAAAAATGGATGGTGTTTCTAGGCGGGGTAAAAATAGTGATCGGGTTACATTTCCTGGTAGCCTGCTGTTTCGCTGCCTTTCTCTTTGTCCACATGTATCTGGCTACCCTGGGCCATACCTTCTGGGCTCATATCATAACCATGATAACCGGCTGGGAGGAAGAGGTAGAAGAACACTAATCAATAATATAGATTGAGACGACCTTTAAGGTCGTCTCAATCTATTATTCAAGAAACCCGTTTGTAGATTTGTAGTAACTTCTCAATAAGTCCGGGCAAATCATATTTTGCAATTCATCCACTGGATTCCCGCCTTCGCGGGAATGACGATTGGGTGTGAGCGCCTGTCATTCCCGCGAAGGCGGGAATCCAGACATTTTACCCTGAGCTATTGAGAAGTTATAGATGGACCTGAATTGTGAAGACTGACTTGTTTTTGGTGGTCAACTGCCTTTACAACGGGAGCTACCTTACAATCTTTATCTATGTTTCTTTTAAGGCTTTCTTAACTGCTTCAATCAACTCGACGGGATCAATTGGTTTTTCAATATAGCCGTCTGGAATAGTATATTTTGTCAATCCCGTGCTCTCGACAAATTTCTTTTCATCACGAAGCGGTTGTTTAAACATGAAGTTTCTAAAATCGACCCCTGTCACCTCAGAGACCCCGGTTTGCACAATCACAGGAGTATCGCTCATGTCTGGATCCTTTCTCAACTCCTGGAACATGGCAATGCCACTTTTTTTGGGCATCATGAGGTCGAGCAAAACCAGATCAGGCTTCTCCTTGCGCAAGAGTTCAAGCCCTTCGATCCCATCACTGGCACTTATGCTTGAATAACCGTTTTCTTCAAGAACTGCACTGATAAAGGTAATAATATCAGGCTCATCGTCCACGATAAGTATCTTTTTAGCCATTTCCTTCCTCACTCCTATAATTATTGAGAAAGCCCTCAGGTAAGCCTATGTCTTCATCTAAACGAATACATAGCACAGAATGCTGCGTTTTGAAAGACAAAATGGCAATAATGCAGGTTTTTACTTCACCGGCTCGTTCTGCTTCAAATAACCTGATCTTTAGGCACCAGGAAACAATATCATTGTTCTAATCATACTTGATCGGATGATCGGGTTTCTATATAATAATTTTTATACTTGAGTTTTCGAAAAATAGTTGGTCAGAAAAACAAGGATTTGGAATGATTTTTGGTAACTTCTCAATAAGTCTGGGTAACAGTTACTGGATTCTCGCCTTCGCGGGAATGACGTGGTGGACGTTTAACAGCAATAAATGTGCCAATTGCTTACTTGGTTCTTCAACTCTTTTTCGAAAACTCAAGTATTATATTAATATCATATTAATAGGGTTCGCAAAACGGACGCAGGTCACTACTCGGTCCAACACTATTTTATCCATCATGCTTCGCGCTAGGATAAAATTCTATTTTTCCGGATTTTCGATTTGGAATCCGGTCAAAGGAGCTTGAAGATGAAAATGAAAAAACTATCTATCACCATGGCCACCGGGCTTTTTGCTTTATATTTCTTTGTTTTTAGCACACCATATCTTTGTGCTGAAAAAGAGAAGGCCACCTATGTTGGAATGGACAAGTGCAAAGAATGCCATCCAGAGCATGTGGATAGCTATCTTTCCTGGAAATACTCAAGAAATTTTCGGGTCATACAGATGAGGAAAAAAGATCATGACCCAGGCTGTCTGCCTTGCCATACGACCGGTTTTGGGAAAACGGGAGGATTTGTCAGCGTGGAAAAAACCCCGCGGATGGTCAATAAACAGTGTGAAAGTTGCCATGGTCCGGCCAGCTTACATCTCAAGGCCCCGACCAGGCTGGAACATCAAAAGACATTAAGCATTCCAAAGAATATATGTACAAGCTGTCACAGCGGGCACAGGCATCCGGGGTATTAAACCACCGCACTTATACGCCATCATTAGTATGAGCTTAGGAGAGACTGAGGAACAGGTAAAATGACACCTCTTTTGGATAGATTATGGGTAAGGCTCCACATAACCAGTGTCACGGAAAAGGTAATAATAGGTATGAGTGCGTTTTTAATCATAGTAATTGGCATCCTTACTTACTATGACATGGTTACGCGAATAAAGTATCATTTTGGAAAGCAGGAGGAGCGGGCATATGAGATCAGTGACACGGTAATGAGAAGTATTGAATACCCCATGCTCGACGGAGACATGGAGGCCGCGCAGGCCATCCTGGAAAGCTTGTATAAATTAAAGGATGTGAGAGTCGTAAATCTTTGCGATCTTACAGGCACTATCAAATACAGTGGATTACCGGCCAATGTAAAAAGGCTTGATGATTCACATGCTACTGAAGAGGCATTAGACACCGGTTTCCTGGCAAAGGTCCTGGAGGTGCAGGAGGGAGAAAAGATACTTCTCCATGCCATGCCTATCCCGAATGAGAAAACCTGCTATAAATGCCATGGAAAGGAAAATGAAATATTGGGGATTTTAACCGTAGGAATTAGCTGGGGTCCGGTAGAGAAGCGAATAGCAGAAGTCAGGAATAGAGAGATTGCCTGGGGCCTGGCTTCCGTCGTAATTGTGGGTGTTTTCTTATTCATTTTCTTATCCAAATTCGTTACCAGGCCACTCTCCAAACTTACGCGATTATCCGATGAAATCAGCCGTGGGAAAACAGACCTTGATTTTGGCAGAGAGGTCAAATGCTGGGAGATAGAAAAATGCACAAAAACTGACTGCCCTGCTTATGGAAATACTACGACAATGTGCTGGTACATGGACGGAACACTCTGTTTTGGCCAGCCATCAGGAAGCTTTCCAGAAAAGCTGGATGAGTGTCGTGAATGCAAAGTGTATAAAACCCATGTGGGTGACGAGACGGTCCAGTTGGCAGATTCCTTTAAACATATGGTCTCTAAACTGGATATTTCTGAAAGAGAGATAAGGAAATTAGAAAAAAGGACCCAGTTAGTCCAGGCCAGTAAGATGTCCACCTTGGGTGAGATGGCATCAGGCGTAGCCCACGAGTTAAATCAACCGTTAAGTGTTATTAGAATGGGCGCTACGTTTCTGTCAAAGATGATCAAAAAGGGCCAAAAGATTGAGGATGAAGAATTAAAAACTGTGACTGAAGAAATCGTTGGTCAGGTAGATAGGGCATCGGCAATCATCAATCATATGCGGGACTTTTCAAGGATTGGTGTCAAGACAGCAGAGCTTGATGTGAATGTGCCTATCAGAAATATTTTTGGGATATTGGGACAACAGTTCAAGGTACGTGATATAGAGATAGATTTGGACCTGGATGATAACCTACCCCATATAATGGCAGATAGTAATAAGTTGGAGCAAGTCCTTTTGAACCTGGTTGTAAATGCCCGGCAAGCCATTGAGGAAAAAGGCGAATCAGGTGGTAAAGTGACAATAAAGTCATTTTCAGACAGAGGACGGGCCGCAATTTCTGTGTCTGATACAGGAAATGGTATCCCCGAACATGTGTTGGATAAGATATTTGAACCATTCTTTACCACTAAAAAAGTAGGTATTGGAACGGGATTAGGCCTGTCCATCAGCTATGGAATTGTCAAGGATTATGGTGGAACTGTAGATGTAAAGACTGAGGTAGGGACTGGTACAACATTTCTGTTGAAATTTCTTCCATGTCCAGACGCTTAAATAATATTCTAACAATAGGGGCAATCTATTGAAGCTTTTACTTATTGATGATGAAGAGCCGGCAAGGAAGATTGTTGGAATGTCGCTGAGAGCTGATGGCTACGAGGTGCTGACCGCAGAGGATGGCAAAAGCGGCCTGGAGATTTTTGAGAAAGAAGATCCCCCAATTGTCTTAACTGATGTAAAGATGCCAGGCATGGATGGCATCGAGGTATTGAAAAGGATTAAGGAAATAAGTCCTGAAACCGAGGTGATAGTGGTTACCGGGCACGGCGATATGGACGTGGCTATCCAGTCTCTGCAACTTGAGGCCTCTGATTTTGTCACCAAGCCTATTGTGGACGAAGCCCTGACAGTTGCCCTAAAACGGGCCAAGGAAAGGCTTCATTTAAGGAGGATGCTCAAGGAATATACCGACAATCTGGAAGATAAGGTTAAGCAAGCCACAGAGGAGATAAGGCAGAGGTATGAGTTTGAAGACAATCTGATTCAGCGTTCCCTCGACGGTATAGTCGGCACTGATAAGCAGGGAAAAATAATGATTTTTAATCGAGGGGATGAGAAAATATTTGGATATTCTAAGGATGAAGTAATAGGGAAGATTGATATAAGGAGTCTCTATCCACCAGAGACAGCCGAAGAAATCATGCAAGGTCTGCATGGCAAAGAACGAGAAAGACAAGAAATGCATGTTTGGCGAGAGACCTTCGTTTTGGGAAAAGACGGTGACAAGATACCGGTTAAATTTTCGGGAATTGTTCTGTATCAAGATGGTGAGGTTATTGGCAGTGTGGGTTTTCTCCACGATCTGAGGGAAATCAAGCAGTTACAGCAGGAATTGATCAAATCCGAAAGATTGGCTGCCACTGGAGAAACTGCGGCCGGACTTGCCCACGGTATCAAAAACATCTTGGGTGGTCTGCAGGGAGGGGTCTATATAGTAGACAACGCACTTAAGAAGGAGGATATGAATAGCCTTCGCATTGGCTGGGACATGGTGCGAAGGAATATTGACAGGGTCTCCGGCCTGGCTATGGATCTCCTCAACTACTCCAAGGAACGTGAGCCTGAATATGAAAAGTGCTCCCCGAATAAAATTGCGGAAGAGGTATGCAAGCTAATGGATCTCAAGGCAAAAGAATCCGGAGTAGAGATTGTTAGAGATCTTGATCCAACTGTAGGCGATGTATCTTTAGACCCCAAAGGAATTCATCATTGTCTGCTTAACCTGGTTTCCAATGCCATTGATGCCGCTATATTTGATGAAGAAGAGGGCAAGGAACACCTGGTACGGGTGACTACAAAGCGCGAAAGTGATAAAGCGTTTATTCTTCAGGTCTCTGACAATGGTTGTGGTATGGATGAGGCCGTAAGAAAGCAAATCTTTAGTTCGCTATTCAGCACCAAGGGGTCAAGAGGTACGGGCCTCGGCCTGCTGATTACCCAGAAGATAGTCAAAGAACACGGCGGAACCATAAGTGTAGACTCTGAACTTGGGAAAGGAACAACCTTTGTCATCAGGCTGCCTTCTGAGCCTCGCTCACATGAAGACTAAAGCGTCTGGAAATACATCTTCCCCTTACAGACCCAAAAGCGTTGCTATATCGGGGTGTTTAGTTATTACCTTGACAAACTGTGTTGTACGACGTTCCAAGCGGTTCTCAAGGATCGTGGCAGTCTTTTGCATAACCAGGAATCCCATGGTGTGGTCTTGATCGAGAAGGGCCTTAAATTCGTTTCCAGGCATGACCAGGATTTCGCTTGGTTCCATACAAACAGCAAGGGAGGTATGGACGGGCCCAGGAAGAAGGGCAGGCCAGCCGAATGAGTATCCCGGCTTGATGGCCCCGAGTGAAATAATTAGGGCTGGAGCAAGCTCTGTCTGGAGTAATGCCTTACCTGTGGTCAGTGAGTAAAAATGGGAGGCCTCACTACCTGGTTCGAAAATAATTTCCCTTTCCGCAAACGACTGCTCTTGAGCCAGGGGAAGTATCTTTTCCAGCATGCCGTCGGTCAAATCTTCAAAGAGTCGAATTCTTTTCAGATGTTCTATAGAAGCCAAATATTTATTTCTCCTCTCCGTGCCCGCATCTTTGATGGTTTTGTAACCGTTCACGGGTTCAGGGTTCAATGATTATTTTTATATTTATATCACATCAATAGGTAAATTAACACTAAAAAGATCGTAGCCATAGCCGCACTGATCCCTATCGGTGAGGTGTGTGTTTGCAAAGCCGATCGAGTCCTTTCGATCTTACCATGGAGGTCTTTTCCTCTTGTGCCGGTGACACTCCATAGGGGAATCATAACCCCAAGACAGAGGACCTCAGGCCAGCGTTGGAATATACGGCAGATAGATCCGGTCAACTCACCCACAATGACCCTGTCGGCAATTCTGTTTATTCCGTTCATGCTAATATCCATGACACGGTAAAAAAGCCCGCCACCCTTACGGTAAAACCAGTCAGCATCAACATTGACAGCCCTCATCTCGGCGGGAGACATACCGGAAAGCGTGAGAAATATGAAGGCCAAGGCGGCAAAGAAAATGAGCTGGGTCTGACCTACTACATGCGGAATCGTATACGGTACATACTCAACCGGATATGGGAGCAGGCTATACAAGTAGCTGGGAAATGACCCGTTGAAGATGCAGAAAAATGCCGCGATGCCCATGGCAAGAAGCATGTGGAGGGGTGCCTCCTTGGGTCTCAGCCCGGAATCATGGCCGAAAAACGCAAAAAACGGAATCTTGATACCTGCATGCTCTAATACACCAACTGAGGCAAACAGAAGAATAAAATATATGATCTGCATATGACCGGTAGCAGCCGCATCCATAACCATTGACTTACTGACAAAACCGCTGAAAAGTGGAACGGCCGAGATGGATGCGGCCCCAATTATACAAAAGATACAAGTGAGCGGCATGGTCCGGTACAGTCCGCCCAAGGCGGTGCAGTTGATTTTATTATCATTACGATACATCACCGCACCCATGGACATGAACAGCAGGGCCTTGAAGAGGATATCGTTCACGGCGTGGGAAACAGCGCCATTTATGGCCATTTGTGTGCCAATGCCGATCCCGCATACCATGAATCCTACCTGGTTGATCAAGCTGTAGGACAAAACTCGCCTGAGGTTGTTTTCAATGACCGCATAGAAGATAGGAAACGCCGTCATAATCGCTCCGATCCAGATAAGGGCCTCGGTGCCCGGAAAGGCCCTGGCCAGGGCGTAGACAGCACATTTTGTGGTAAAAGCGCTCAAGAATATGGTCCCGGTAATCGTGGCCTCCGGATAAGCGTCCGTCAGCCATGGGTGGAGAAAAGGCCAGGCGCAATTTACGCCAAAACCCAGGAAAATTAATAAGGTGGCAAATCCATTCAGCCCGATATACCCAAACTCAATAGAGCCTGTCTGATTCACATACAGGGCAATGCCTGCCAGAAGGCACAGGCCTCCGGCTGCGTGAACCAGGAGATATCTGTATCCTGCGCCTTGAGCTGCCTTTGTCCTGCGGGCCCAGATAAGAAATATGGAAGCTACGGTAAGCATCTCCCAAAAGACAAAGAAAGAAAAAAGGTCTCCGGCAAAGACAACCCCCAGGGCGCTGCCGGCATAAACCAGCCCAGCCACATGCTGCAGATTGTGTTTTAGGTGAATGGCATAGAGAATAGCTACAAAAGATATGAGATGGAAGATGTAACCGAACAGGAGGCTCAGTCTGTCCACTTTACCAAAGATAAGATCATATTCCATAAACCCTACAACCCAATGAGTTCCTTCAGGGATATTGATCAGGTTTATGAAACCTACCACCGGGATGAGCAACATGTAGGCGCTTTTCCATTTTCCTTTTATCAGAGGAACCAGCAGTCCTCCGATGATAAAAATGGCCGCTGGCGGCAGGACGTTAGTCATAGTAATCCTCTCGTCTCTTCACAAGGGGCCGCAGGATATATTTTGCAGAAAGAACAAGCGCTACGAAGGCGACAAAGGCAAATACACAATAGAACTCGGGCCACTCTTCCGAGGGAAAATGAGAATGCTTGTGAATAAAGAATTCTAAAACAAGAAGAAAAACGAGCGATAAGAAAAAAGACCATGCCAGTATCTTCATGTTTCCAGGTTTATCAAAAAGATATTTTTTGTCTTCGCTGTTCTCTTGTTTCACAGTAATACCTCAATATCCTAAGCAATAATCACTGTGCACCACTGACGATCCTTTCAAAGCGTCTTGAAGAAGATAAGTCCCAGATACAAAACACCTATGGTGAGAGCCGCCCAAAAAACGGTTCGAAAAGGCGGAACGGGCTTATGGCCAAGTTCCATCTTGCCTTCTATCTCGTCTGTCCTCTCATTTGTCATGTTTATGCTCCAGTTATACTCTGCACCATCATTCTGGCCAGCCTGAGAAAAGGCTGGGGATAAAAAAGCAAAATCACGGAAATTGTCGCTGTGATAACCAAGGGTACTACACAGAAAGCCGGGGCCTCTTGCACCTTGTTTTCAAACATGGCATCTTCGGGCCTGCAGAAAAATGCCTTATAGGTAATGGGTATAAAGTATGCGGCATTCAGAAGCGAACTAAAGAGCAAGACTACCAGGAAGCCTATCTGGTGGGCCTGGAGGGTCCCTAGTGCGAGATACCATTTGCTTATGAACCCGCCGCAAGGTGGAACTCCAATGATACTCAACGAAGCGATAAAAAAGGCTGCCATGGTCACCGGCATCCTTCGGCCTATCCCTATCATCTCGCTGATGTTCTTTTTACCCGTGGCTACAAAGATTGCCCCGGCACAAAAAAATAGGGTGATCTTCCCAAAGGCATGCATTGCAATATGGAGCATGCCGCCAGTCATCCCTTTTGGGGAGAGGAGTGCTACCCCAAGCACAATATAAGAGAGCTGGGCGATGGTGGAAAAGGCGAGAAGCCTTTTAAGGCCATCCTGGGAAAGGGCAATGAATGAGCCGACCAGGATGGTAAAGGCGGCAACACAACATACTGCTATCCCTAAATGAGATGAGGATAAGAGTTGAATCCCAAAGACCCCGGTCAGGATACGAATGATGCTAAAGACACCCACCTTCACAACAGCTACTGCGTGCAGCAAGGCACTGACCGGCGTAGGTGCCACCATGGCAGCGGGAAGCCATGAGTGCATGGGCATAATCGCTGACTTGGCAAACCCGAAGACAAACATGAACAAAAGGATAAAGAGTAGGGACGGAGATGCGGCAGTCCCTGCCAAAATGCCATTTTTGCTGAATTCGAGGGTACCTGCCAGGTTATAACATATAAGCATGGCCGGCAAAACAAGACCGATGGACGCACCTACGACATAAAGGAGATATTTTCTGCCTGAGCTTCGCGCCTCCAGATCCTGATGGTGTGTAACCAATGGATAGGTGGCAAGAGAAAGTATCTCGTAAAAGAGATACAGGGTTAAGAGGTTCGCAGAAAAGGCCGCACCAATGGTAGCTGAAAGACAGATGGCAAAGAAGCAAAAATACCGGGTCTGCCCGTGCTCTTTCAGCCCTCTCATATAACCGATCGAGTATGCCGATGTAATGATCCAGAGAGACGAAGACACGAGCGCAAAGAGCATTCCCAGGGCATCAACCCTGAACTTGATCGCCGCCCCAGGCATGAACTGAACTACCGTATATACTATTTCAGTCCCCTTTAAGATTACTGGGAGCATAGACAGGACGATCAGAAACTTTGCAACAGCCGCCACAAAAGTCCAAGACTCACGGACATTGGGGCTTCTGCTTGAGACCACCACCAAAGGAATAATCAAGAGAGAGACCAGGACAGCAAGCAAGGGCCTTATTGACGTAATCGTTTCCATTCTATCCCTATTTTATCTCCATTATATAAACCGTCACATAAAGCCCTTTGGTATGACAAACTGGACTATGTGGTTTACGATATCACCGGTATACAGACCAACCAAGATCAGGCTTATAGCAACTACATAAAGGGGAACCAGCATGGTGAGCGGGGCCTCAGCCATCACTGCCGGATGATGTTCGTGCCCCTCATGGTCGCTGAAGGGCTCATAAAAGCCGATCTCAAAGACCCTGAAAAAGAGCACTACATTGATCAGGCTGCTGAAGAGCAATGCGACCATAAAACCGTACTGGTGCGCCTGAATGGCCCCCAATATGAGATACCACTTGCTGAAAAAACCGCACGTCGGAGGCACACCGATGATGGATAGTGCCCCGATCACAAAGGCCCCCATGGTAAAAGGCATCTTGGAAAACAACCCTTTCAGGTCTGCGAAGGCATATCCCTTTACCTTGTAAACTATGTTACCCACAACAAGAAAGACGCAGAGGGTCATCAGGGCGTCGTTTACAATATGGAGGACCGCCCCTGTCAATCCGGCACGGTTTCCGAGCCATGCACCACCAACCATATAGCCCACTTCCGCCACGACGATGTATGTTAACATCTTCTTTAAATTGCGCTCTTTCAGGGCAAGAACGGCGCCTATGACAATGGCGATACAGGCAAGCCAGACGATGTAGTGACTTACGGCCAGAGTGCTAAAGACAAATGCGGGGGTAAAAACAGTCAGGATGAGGCGAATCATCACATAGACCATCACCTTAGTCATCAATGGGGCAATCAGACCGCTTGACGCAGAGTTGGCATATGTATAGGCATTGGGCAACCAGGCGTGAAGGGGGAAAAAGGCCATCTTAAGCCACACCCCGACCATACAGATGATAAAGGCGGCCAGCACGGCCTTAGACTGATAAAGGGGTGGCAATAACCGGGCAATATCCACCATATTTAACGAACCGGTGACAATATAGAGATATCCAATACCCAACAGATAAAAGCAGGCACCAATCGTACCCATGTACAGATAATTAAGGGTCGCCAGCGGGGCACGCTCCTCTCCCATGGCAAGCAACCCGTAACCCGTGAGTGACGCAATCTCCAACAGCACATACAGGTTAAAGGCATCTCCAGTGACCACAATACCCAATAAACCGGTTACCATCAGGACATATAGTGTATAAAAAGGGCCTGCTTTGTCCGGGAACTGTTGCTCAACAATTTTTTTGCTTGATATTAAATTAAGGAGGGCAACTATGGACACCACCGGCAGAACAAGACCATTGAGATAATCTATATAATAGGCTATGCCCATAGGCGGCAGCCATCCACCTAATTTATAGACAATAGCACCTTCATTCAGGACCCTGAACAGCAGACCAACGGATGACCAGGCTGACACACCCAGGGCGGCAACAGCAATAGGGAAACACAATCTTTTGTTTACCCATCCGGCAACACTGATGGCAAGGGCCGACAGGAGCGGGACAACGACAAGGAGTGCAGGATACTGTTCGTTCATTTTTCCCTTACCTGCGTTAGGATTTCATCTTCTTCCAGGGTGTTGTAGTTATTATAGATCCTTATGGCCAAAGCCAGGGCCACCCCAAGGGTGGCCACGCCCACCACAATGGCGGTCAGCATCAACACATGAGGCAATGGATTAATATAGTCCACGGCATGCACGACGTGGTGTTCGTGGCCGTGGGCATGCTCTAAGATTGGAATCGTGCCCCCTTTCTTGACGCCTATGGACACGTAAAACAAGATGATGGCGGTCTGAAAGATATTCATACCAACGATCTTTTTTACGAGATTGTTCTTGGCGATCATGGCGTATAGCCCGATCATCATCAAGGTGATGTAAATCCAGTAATTATATTTGGCAACAACCGTTGAAATCAGATCGGTCATATCCTAAAGCCCCTGTCTGTATCTGCCTGCAGATGAGATATTGTTATAGATCCAGATCATGGTGGCCATGACAGCAATCCCTACGCCGATTTCCACCATAAGAATACCGTGGGATCGCGCGGTAATCGGGTCGACATGAAGTACCCCCGCAAGAGCGCTGTAGTCCAGGAAATTTTGCTTTAACAATAGACAGAGGGCACCGGTGCCGGCATAGATCGAGACGCCGACAGCACAGAGGATGGCTATAAGTTTCTCGCTCATTCGTCTGACAGCAGTTCTCAGATCGTGGGAAATGGCAAGCAGGATAATGCTTGCCCCCAGGATAACACCTCCCTGGAATCCGCCGCCAGGGCTGTGATGTCCATGGGCGATTACATACAGGGCAAAAAGCTGAATAAAGGGAATCAATATTCGACACCCCGTCTTGATAATCAGGTCAGGAGGTGTCCAGACGGCGTCAATCCGTTCAAAATCAGCGGACGGCGGTATCTTGTATCCCTCTTTGAGCTGGATGGTCACGCCGGTGAGGACATGCCGGTAATACCTTATCTCAGGCTCTTCTCGGCGAGGGATGCGCAGGAGAAAAAAACATACGACGCCGGCTGAAAAGATCACGGTGGTTTCAAACATGGTGTCAAAACCACGATAGTCCGCGAGGACAGCGGTGACGATGTTGGGTACCGATGTCTCTTCCATGGTCTTTTCAATATAGTAAGGAGAAAGATACGTGCTGGCCGGAGAGGCCGGGTCTGACCACGCTGGAAAATCAG
The DNA here is from genome assembly GCA_964646435.1 of uncultured Thermodesulfobacteriaceae bacterium. Classification (GTDB taxonomy): domain Bacteria; phylum Desulfobacterota; class Dissulfuribacteria; order Dissulfuribacterales; family UBA3076; genus UBA3076. Next base: position 7,540 of record CAZYEJ010000007.1, on the reverse strand, counting down.
TCGCGGCGTAAATAAGCAGTGCACCTGTCACGACTACTATGATGAGCCCGATGATCCTCAATCTTTTGTCCTCCTTGATGTACGGAATACAGCGGCAACAAAAAAGACCGTACTGACACCTGCTCCGACCGAAGCCTCAGTAAAGGCCACATCTACTGCTCCCATAATGGACCAGAGCAGACACATCATGAAGCTGTAAGCCCCAAACAGGATGGCGGCGCCAAGCAAATCCTTGACCATGAGGGCACCGATGCTAGCGATAACGACCAGGGTAAGAATTGCCAGATCTATCGGCCAGATCATAGGTTACCTCCTTTTCTCTCCCTTGGTCCAGGGGGCCAGACCGGCCCTGACACCGGCGTCAACAATACCATGGGTTGCTGTGGGGCTGGCCAGAAAAATAAATACAACGATAAGAAGAATCTTCAGGCTGGTCAGCAAGGCGCCCAGGGAAAAATGATGGAGGTTAAAAAGGGCAAAGGCGGTCATGGACAGAAGAGAGCCAAGGGTATCGAGTTTACCTGCGGGGTGAAGCCTGGAATAAAAATCAGGAAAACGCAGAATCCCAACCGCCCCCCCTGTAAGGAAAAACAGTCCGGAGAACAATAGCACGCATACAATGATATCCATGATGTCCATTTGTCAAAACCTCTCGGCTTCCTCGTGAACCCCTGTCAAAGGTATTGGCATACTGCCTGTCCTTGCTGCGAGAATCCTTGAGTAGTCTTTATCGATACAGTGCTTCGTCGTACAATCCTTTACGCTTTTGAAAGTATCTTGAAGCCGCCAGTACTGCGATAAAGTTCAGCATGGCATAGGCTAGTGCAATGTCCACGAACATATCCACCCGATGATAAAGAAAACCGATCATAATAAGTAATACGACAGTCTTGCTCCCAATAGCATTGACGCCAATCATCCGGTCCAGGACTGTTGGCCCAATCACGGCCCGGACTAAAGAAAGGGCCATCAGAAAGGCCAGATAAAGACTCGAATATGAAAAGATGTTATCCATCAAATTCCCCAAATAACTTGGCAACCCTGGCCTCCATCTCGCCTGGCAAGGGCTCACCAGACGCCTTGTCAATGGCATGAACCTTAAAATCGCCATCGGGTGATACATTGACCGTAATAGTGCCGGGAGTGAGAGTGATTGAATTGGCAAAGGTGACCAGGGCTAGGTCGCCCTCCAGCTTGCTTCGAAATTTGATAATTCTGGGGTCGATCAGGTCCATCATCCTTGGATGGAAGACGAGATATGTAACATGTAGGTTTGCTTTGATGATCTCCTTCATCAGCCATGGGAGATATGGGACCCATCGGACCAACATAATTAAAAGGCCTCTCATAGAGGGACGCAATAGGTCGGCCGAAAGGTAAGCCACGATGGCGCAGGAGATGACCCCGAGGCTGAGATGAAAGGGATCAAACTTGCCTGAAAGGACGACCCAGACGCCGAACATGATAAAGAATGTGACCACATAAGGGGCTAAATTCTTTCGGCGCACTGGACCTTGATCCGAATTTTCTACTTTGCTGGTATTGTGTTTGCTTCCCAGCCCTTCTTTCTCTTGCTTATCCAACAGGTGCCCCTCCCCTATTTTTGATCGGTTTGCAAATTTGGGAAACGGACGAGACGAGTTGATTGTTTAACAGCAATAGATGTGCCAGTCCCTCATTAGATTGCCGTATTGCTATTTAACACACTGATTTTACAAATTTTATTCTAACTTGTTTTAAGACGGAAATAGATTTGGCATTGTTGGAAAGTGGCAAAATAATGCCGCATAAATAAGGAAATGATTATTTAGGCATTTTTTTGCCAACCTAGGAGAGTGGAAGTCGCACTGTAAAGTTGGTACCGACTCCAACCTTGCTGTCAAGAGTGATAGTTCCGCCTAACTTCTTGACGATATTCTGGCTGATTGAGAGGCCAAGGCCTGTCCCCTTGCCCGGAGCTTTGGTGGTAAAAAACAGTTGAAAGATCTTTTTCTGGTCTTCCTCCGTGATCCCGGTACCATTGTCTTCAAAACCTATCTCCACATCCGAGTTTGTTGAAAGGGTTTTTATCTGGATATATCCTTTGTCTTCCCCCTTACTTCGGATAGCATGAATGGCATTGGTAATAAAATTTACAAAGACCTGCTCCAACAACTTTGGATCAGATTTCATAAGTAGGGGACCAGACATAAACTGAGTATCGATTTCTATGGGTGTGTGTTTGAGTTCGGGTTTGAGAAAACTAATGCTGTCTCTGAGCACATCATGGATATCAAATTCGATTAATGCCGGGGTTGAACCACGGGCGAAGTCCAGTAATTCATGAGTTATGCTGCTACATCGCTTGGTCTGGTGGCTGATCTCTTTGGTGGCCTTTTCCAGTTCTTCCCGGTCCTCGGGACTTAGGCCCTTAGCATCGCTGATTACCACGCCAGCCCATCCCGAAGCCTCGCTAATAATCGCCAGAGGATTGTTGATCTCGTGGGCGACCCCTGCTGCTATCCTTCCGATTTCCGCCAGTCTGTCGATTCGGACCAGGTCTTCCTGTATCTTTTTCCACAGGGTAATGTCCCTGCAGACCCCGACCGTGCCTACTCTTTGGCTTTCCCTGTTCATCAGGTTTATTAGAGAAACATTGCAATGGACTATTCCTCCTTCCTTGTGACGGAAGGGAATGTCCAATTGCACTGTCGGGCCTTCATCCTGGGAGGAGGTAAAGAACCGCTCAAATGATACAGGGTCTTCGGCCAAATCCTTTATGTAGGTACCTATTAATTCTGCAAAAGAGTAACCAAGCACCTTTTCACCGCCCTTGCTAAAGGAAATCAGTATTCCGCCAACTTCTGTAGCAAAGATCATATCCTCGGAATTCTGCAGAATACACTGAAGATAGCCCCTGGTCTGATGTAACTCTATCTTATAACCGGCCAGTTCCTGCCTGGCCTTTTTCAGCTCGGTCTCCAGAGAGCTATTCGAATCCATAGATCTTGCGCAATTCAGCAATGGCATTTCTCATCCCGCGTGCCCCCATCCCATGGTGGTGAAGCTTTTCCAGTTCCTCTTGGAATTTCGCTTCCTGTAACTTTATTTTTTTCTCGTAGGCTTCTTTAATGACAGTCACAAGATTTTCATAGTCAACGGGCTTAAGCAAATACCGAAAGGCTTCCTCGTAGCCGCTTTCCAGGGCGCTTTCTATGGAACCGTGGCCGGTCAATACGATGCATTGCAGGAATGGTTGGATTTCTCTCAGTCTTTTTTGCGTCTCCACCCCGTCTATCCCCGGCATCTTCAAGTCGACAACCGCCACATCAAAATTTTCTTGTTTTGCCACCTCAATAGCCTCTTCGCCGGAGAAAGTGGCCTTCACTGTATGGCCCTGTCTAAGAAGGCGCTTGGATAGGTATTCGAGCAAAGTCGCCTCATCGTCTACCAGTAAAACTCGAATAACTCGAATGGTTGATTGATCATTCATAGATTGCTCCTTGAAATCAATTGCAAGTCCTAGTTACATTCGGTCAAAACATATATCTATTCGAAAACCTTAACTAAAATTTTTTTAGTATTTTCTCAGGGCCTTGTCAAGGGAATTCCAGGGGCCGACGCCCCCCCCATTCGCGCGCAGGTCACAGGATAGGCATTAATGTCCTCATGGATGCCGGCTTGCCATGTTGATGCGTTTTTCATGTTCGGCCTTTCTATCATAGGCCTTGTTGATTTTTGCGATCAGGTCTTCAGTATTGCAGGGTTTGCTCAAATAACTATAGGCACCAAGCCTCATTCCTTCTATGCCCGATTCCCGGAATGCATGGCCAGTTAGCATGATCACCTCGGTAAGTGGCTTTATCTTCTTTATTTCCCTCAGGGTCTCGATTCCGTCCATACCAGGCATAAGCACATCCAGTATAACCACATCAAAATCGTGATCCATAATCATTTCAAGGGCGTTTTCACCACTTAAGCAAGTTGTTACATCATACTGGTAACTTATCAAGCGCCTGGAGAGAAATTCCAGAAACATTTCTTCATCATCAACTAGCAAGAGCCTGGGTTTCATCCTCTTTTTCCCGTCCTCCGGAACTCAATACCATAATCGCTCATCTTTTGGCGAAGGGTGCGGGGTTTAATCTCCAGAAGTTCAGCGGCCCTGGCCCTCTGTCCTTTCGTCATCTCTAAGGCCCTCAGAATGATGGTTTTCTCCAGCCGTTGACGTGCCTTTCGCAATGGTTCAATAGGACCATAGGCTGCAAAATCGAAAGATGATGCGCTTTGATTGTGGGTCTCTTGCCCTGGATTCTCTCCAGGATCAAAGGACACTACGTCCATAATATCCTCTGGAAAATCGTTCACATTGATTATCGGTCCTTGGGCCATCAGAAACATTCTTTCCATTATGTTCTTAAGGTGTCTAATATTCCCCGGCCAATCATACGATATCAAGTATTCCATAGTCTCAGAGGAAACGGATACCCTGGATTTTTTATATAATTTGGCAAATCTTTCCAGGAAATTATTCACCAAATGAGGAATTGCTTCCTTCCGTTTCCTTAAAGGAAAAAGGTTAATGGGGATCACCTTTAGGCGGTAGTAGAGATCCTTTCTAAAATGCCCTGTCTTTACTTCTGTTGTCAGATCCTTATTGGTCGCTGCAACAATACGAACGTTCACCCTGATGGGTATCTCTCCTCCGATTCGACAGAAGCAGCCATCTTCCAGTACCCTCAGAAAGTTTACCTGATTAGATGGTGAAATCTCCGAGACTTCATCTAAAAAGAGAGTCCCGTTATCGGCCTGCTCAAATCTCCCCTTGGTTTGCCTAACAGCACCTGTAAAGGCCCCCTTTTCATGGCCGAATAGTTTACTTTCAAACAGTTCACCGGAAAGGGTACCGCAGTTCACCGGCACAATAGGTTTATCCCTCCGGTCGCTTTTTTGATGAATGATGCGGGCCACAAGCTCCTTACCAGTTCCGGACTCCCCGGAAATTAAAACATTGGCGTCAAATCTGGCAATCTGTTGCACGGTCCTGATCACCGAACGCATGTGCTCGCTTACTACGATAAACTCCGGGAATAGATCCGGCTCGATTTGACCGTGTAACGCAATTTTATGAGAAATCATCTTCGCCTTCTCTCGTTGCCCAACTGCCGATTGCCCAAGCCCATACAAGGCCCTTACAAAGTAATTAGCCTGCTTTCTTTAAATTCAGATTAGTAGCAGATGGGCAAAAAAATGTCAAAACCTATGTTGGCTCGAATTATGCGGCATAAATATGCCGTTTCATAAATGGCTCAAGTTTTCTGCAGATAGTACATAAGTGTTTAAAAATCAATATGTTAGCAAATAACAGTGAATACCCAAGAATTTGGCACATCGCTTGCTCAAATTAAGAAGTCAACTTGAGGAACGTAGCTAGAATAGGTAGAAGGTAAAAGGCTGAAGGTGATAAGCTAACATGCTTCAATCTTCAACCTTTTACTTAAAGAGTCTGGATAGAATGCCTGAAAAACGAATTAAAGATCTGATGCTTGATGTGTTGGCACTTGAACGTATATCGCCGCAGACAAAGGTGGCAGAAGCGGTCAAAGTGCTGAATGAAAAACAAAAAGGTAGGTGTCCTTCGTCCTTGCTGGTGGTTAACGAGGTGGCAGACGAGAAAGAGATTCTGGGAATGCTCTCTATTGATGATATCCTTGCTCATATGGAGTCTTCTACAAAGGCCATCGAAGAACTTCCTATCTTCTGGCAGGGTCAGTTTTTAGAAGAGTGTGAGGCTATACTTGAAAGGCCCGGCAGCGAAATCATGTCGCCGGTTATGCATGTCATTCATCAAGATGGTACCCTCATGGAAGCTGTCCATCTCATAACTTCTCACAAGATCGATTGGCTCCCGGTTGTGGAAGGGGAAGCTGTCGTAGGAATTCTTTTAAAAGAAGACCTGCTTAAGGAAATCGTGGCGGTAGCCACACCTGAGGTGCCCGAATAATCTGGCTGATAAGGGGGATATTGGTCGCCCTGGTAATCTACTGAGAAACCAGGAATATTTTTTCCAGATCCACGATTACTCTCCATTCCTGCCAGAAACTTGGGCGAATTGACACAACTTACTTGCCAAGACCATAGCCTTTCTGATATCACCTTTATTGTAAGCGTTCACAGGACACCGCATCTGCTTTGTTGTCGGGTACTTGAAGTACAGGAAGTACGTCTGCGTACCCGTACGCCTCGCATCTGCAGCACCCTGTAAAAGCTTACAGTTCGGTGGGTTGCGGTAAAACTGGCGTTGTAACCCCGTGAACGGTTACCCTTTATTTAACACCGATTTTTACAGATACCCTAACCGACATAGTTTACCCCTAAAATTTTATAACATATCAAGACAATTCTATTGTTGGATGTTTGTATTTACCTTTAATTATTGACTTTTTATACTTTTTGTCCAAATTCTGTAAGGCATCTTCAGGGTTTAACTTTGACGAATAAAATATATTTATGACGATTATAAATATGCTATTTTTATCTATTTATTCAGGAATATGCTATTTTTATGTTTAATTTGAAACAGATAATCATTGCTATTTACTTTTTTACATGAGTAATCACAAAACTTAATTGTCATATTAAGACCCTATTATTGATAGACAATGCCATGTTATAAAAAGTATAACTACCTGATATTTCATCAGTATATATGTCTATAATTTTGACAGTTTTGGTGGTTATTTTGACTATTTTTACCTCTGTGAAAATCGGTGTTTAACATGTATATAACATTCTGTTCGATATATATGAGATTGTTTCCTCTGTGTCATTGATGACAACGAAAGGATCCTCGTCAGGAAAAAGCTGCCAAATGACCTGAAAATGATCCTTGACCAACTTTGCTAATTCGGTTCCATGTCCATTGTGGCCGTTGAGTCAACCCTATTTTCCCTTCAACTCGTTCTTGAGCGGCAGGCGCGGTTTGCTGCCACCGCAGGGGAGGATCATCTTGTCCTCCGAAGCGACCCATACAAAACGTGACCGCGATTTACTGCCCTTGTAGGCGGAAACCCGGAAACGGCGCACGTGGAAGCTGCAACTCATCAAGAGCTGCTCGAATTTCTTACTCGGCTCAGCCGACCACACAGCCAGACACCCCTGTTCGCGCAACGCGCAACTACAGGCTCGAATTCCTTCACGACCGTACAGACGGCGGTTTCCTGAATCTGTCATCACGGCGGGGCCATTATCGATATCCAGCAGGATCGCATCGAATCTGCTCTTGGAACGTGAGATAAGCTCGACGACATCGCCTGTCTTGAGGTCAACTCGTTCGTCCCCCAGCGGCTGGCCGTTGAGTTCTCCAAGGAACTCACGATTCCATTCGACTACAGCACCCAATAGTTCACCCACCACCACTTGGGCGTGGGGGCTGAGTATGTCGAGAGCTTGGCGCAGGGTATAGCCCATACCTAAGCCTCCGATGAGTATGCTGGGCGCCTTGCAACCAGCCAGATGCGCACAACCCAGCCGCGCCAGCTCCAGTTCCGACTCATGTTGG
>CAZYEJ010000006.1:0-67792 GCA_964646435.1 uncultured Thermodesulfobacteriaceae bacterium | reverse complement strand
AGCAGGAATCCAGTGAATAGTCGCAAAATGTAATCTACCCCAACTTATTGAGAAGATACCTATTTTCACGGTAAATAATCAGTAAAATTAGAAGAATTTACTTAATTCGTCTTGAGGTGTCAACCTGACGTTTTTTTCGTGCCTTAGACTTGAACAGCACACTTACTGCTTCATCCGCTCTGGATATTAAGTGAAATTTCATGGTTTCCCTGACCAGGGAAGGTATTTCATTAAGATCCCCGGCATTGCGCTTGGGCAGAATAATCTCTTTTATCCCGGCTCTGTGGGCACCCAGCACCTTTTCTTTAATCCCGCCCACTGGAAGGACAAGTCCCCTCAAAGTAATTTCACCAGTCATGGCTATGTCAGGCCTGATAGACCGATCAGTAAACAGGGATATAAGTGCCATACATATAGCCACTCCGGCAGAGGGGCCGTCTTTGGGTATGGCCCCTGAGGGTACATGGACATGGATATCCTTATCTTTGAACGCGTCGTCCGGGATATCCAGATCTGATGCCTTGGAACGGACAAAACTCAGGGCGGTCTGGGCGGATTCCTTCATCACATCACCCAGCTTTCCTGTAAGTAATATCTTTCCTGAGCCACTCATCTTGCCAGCCTCAATAAACAGGATTTCACCTCCTGATGGAGTCCATGCCAGTCCTGTAGCTACACCCGGGACCCTGGTCCTTTCCGCTACCTCGGCCATGAACCTGGGTTGCCCCAAGTACTCTTGCAGGCCTTTTATCCGTATCTTGACCTTATCAGTCCGACCTTTGGCCACTTGCTTGGCTACTCTCCGGCATACAGCGGCTATTTTCCTTTCGAGATTCCGGACTCCTGCCTCCCGTGTGTAGGCACTGATGGTTCTGGACAAGGCCATTTTATTAAAGCTGAGATTACGCCTGGTCAAACCATGGGCCTCAATCTGCCTTGGGATCAAGTATCTCCGTGCGATCTCAAGCTTTTCCTCAAGGGTATAGCCTGAGAGCTCCAACACCTCCAATCTGTCCAGCAGGGGACTTGGTATAGTATCCAAAACATTGGCAGTAGCAATAAAAATCACCTTTGAGAGGTCAAACTCTACTCCCAGATAATGGTCGGTAAACGTAATATTCTGTTCCGGGTCCAATACCTCCAAAAGGGCCGAAGCCGGGTCTCCCCTGAAGTCCATCCCTATTTTGTCAATCTCATCCAGCATCAGCACGGGGTTTTTGACCCCCACCTTTCTGATGCCCTGGACAATACGCCCCGGCATAGCCCCTACATATGTGCGGCGATGTCCGCGAACTTCCGCCTCGTCCCTCATGCCACCCAATGCTATTCTCAGAAACTTGCGTCCCATGGAACGGGCTATTGATTTTCCAAGAGAAGTCTTGCCTGTGCCGGGAGGACCATAAAAACACAGAATGGTTCCCTTGGCATCGGGTTTAAGCTTTCGTACTGCCATGTACTCTATGATACGATTCTTTACCTTTTCCAGGTCGTAGTGATCTTCATTAAGGATGCGTTCCGCCTGATCCAGGTCCAGATGATCCTCTGTAAGCTCATTCCATGGCAACTCAAGCAGCCAGTCAATATAGGTCCGGGCTACCGTATACTCAGGGGCAAAGGGATGCATCTTGGAAAGGCGGTCAAGCTCACGGGTGGCCTCTTTCATGGCTTCTTCCGGCAGGCCCTTGGCCTCCAGCTTCTCCCTCAGTTCCTCGATCTCATCCGGCTTCTCTTCCCCTTCTCCAAGCTCCTTCTTTATGGCCTTAAGCTGTTCTCGCAGGAGGAATTCCTTCTGGGTCTTATCCACCTGTCCCTTGACCTGCGACTGGATCTTGTGTCCAAGTTCGAGAATTTCAAACTGACCGGTCAGAATACGAAGGGCTGCCTGCAGCCGTTCCTTGACATCCAAGGCTTCCAATACAGTCTGCTTATCATCAGTTGAAATATTGAGGTGGCTGATCACTACGTCTGCCAAGGTACCTGAATCTTCCACACCCATTATCATCGCACCGAGCTCTCGGGGGAGATTGGGAGACAGATCCAACACCTTGGAAAAAATCTGCCTGACATTTACTGCAAGGGCCTGGATCTTAAGATCATGGCTATCTATGTGCTGTACCGGCTCCACCTTTGCCTTTATATAAGGTTCCTTTTCTGTAATCTCCAGAAGCCGCACCCTGGTGACCCCTTGCACTATCAGCCTTGCATGGCCCTCCTCATTCTTGGCCATCCTGAGTATCAGGCCCACAGTACCTATATTGTGGAAACCAAGAGACTTGCCATCCCCCTTTTTTTCGCTCATTACCACTACGGTCCTGTCTGCTGCAAGGGCGTCATCAACCAGCTTTACGAAATTTGGCTGTTCCACTACCCAAGAAACAACCATGTGGGGAAAGAGCACAAGCTCTTTACCGGGCAATACCGGAAGCTCACGAATTGTACTGTGCTTGGTATTCTCTTTTATGTGTATATTTTTACTCATAAGCAATCTTAATTACATCCTTAAAAACCTTCCACTTTCAGTCTATCCACCTGAATAATTACAAAACATCTACCTTAATTCAACATTCAAAATTTAGAATTCAAAATTGTGTCTGAACGGTCTTTTTGTTCAGATTCTAACTACATTGGAATCAGGATACATCGATTTTTATTGTACTATTCGTCTTTTTGCAAAGCATCCTTATAACGAGTAACCCGTTTTCGTAATATGCTTCCATCTGCTCTGGATCTACAGTCACGGGAATGCGAATGATACGTTCGAATGGGCCATATTCAATTTCCATCTGATAAAAACGTCCTTTGCCCAAACTGACTGGTGGACGTCTCCGGCCGGCCAGATGCAAGAACTGACCTTTAAAGATAAGATTCAGACTCTCCTTGTCTACGCCTGCGGTATCCGCCACAACATAAACAGCATCAGGACTTTCATATATGTCTACAGCCGGTATCCAGCCTCCCATGGAAAGCATAACAGGCATTGAAACCTGAAAGACATCATCTACCAAGCGTTTTACCCGATCTTGCAGTAGCTCAAAGTCACGTTCCACCTTTATCTCTATGACCGGCATAGCTCCCTCCATAGCCGTTCAAATCCCTTGGTACCTATTCTTACGCCTTTTCCAAAAAAACAATAGGTCATATACAATTGATAAGCAAGGTGAAAAAAGAAATTTGTTCTTGACTCAGGCACTGGTCTCATGTAATAGAAAGATCTCTTTTATTCCTCCTTGCCCTGATAGGATTTACTCAATATCCATCCTGGATCAGGGCCGGATAATATAATATAGCCCATAGGGAGGCCATATATGAAATTGCGGCATTACGAAACATTTTATCTCCTCCATCCAGATCTCAGTGACGAGGAACGTACAGCTATCTCGGAGAAACTCCAGCAAATCATAATTAGCGGGCATGGCGAAATAGTAAAGATTGATCCGTGGCCCCTACAGAAACTTGCTTACAGGGTGCAAAAACAGCCCCAAGGCTATTATGTGCTGATGGAGTATGGTGCATCTGCCGAATCCATTTCAGAACTCACCCGCAGGCTGCGATTGGATGAGGGCGTGATGAAATTCGTTACCACAAAGACAAATAATGAGTTTGATGCTGAGGCGCTTGCCAAGGCCCGGGACGAGTCTGCTCCACCTGCTGAAATTGTTGAAGAGGCTTTAGATTCCACTCAGTCCACTGAGAAAAGAGAAGAGGAATGAGACAAATGCAAAATCCAAGAAATAATCGTACCGGGCGCCGGCGCATATATATACGCCGGAAGGTCTGTCGCTTTTGTGCCGACAAGTCCCTGGCCATAGATTATAAAGACCACAGAACCTTAAGGCATTTTATCACAGAAAGGGGAAAGATACTGCCCCGCCGTATTACCGGGACCTGTGCTAAGCATCAAAGACGCCTGACTACAGCCATCAAACAGGCCAGGATAATGGCCTTGTTGCCATTCACTTCCGGTCATATACTCAAGGATTAGCGATTTATAACCGTTGGTTTTTCCTCCAAACCTCTCAAGCAAGTGGACACTGGCTTCTGTCGTTCTTTTAGTACCCCTTATAGTTGGGGGGATCGCGCCTCTGTTCCAACTTGTAGCACCAGGAATTCTTGTTGTATTGACCGAAGGCATCAGTCTTGGTCTGGCAACCTCAATTATTTTTGGGAACTTTGCCTTAGGGGTTTTGCTTTGTTGGCTGACCATGAAGCCGGAGGCTTTAGTATGGTTGATCCAGACTGCAGGGCTTGCCATGGTCCTAGTGGTCGCGAGAAAACAGGATTGGTCCGGGATCAAGACCCTTCTGGCAGGTTTTGCCTATCTTTGTGTAACATTCATAGTTGTACTCAGTGCCGGATCAGGCCTTGATTTGCTTGACGGATATAATAAGGTTGTTCAGGCAATATCCGAGGATATGGATCAGAGTCTGTTTCTCTATAAAGAGAAATCATCCGGCATATACCAGGTAGAATTAGAAAACTGGTTCCGGCAATTTAAAGAAGTCATTATACATTTTTTGCCGGGGCTATTGGGTTCAGTCTTTCTGTTTATAAGCCTGAGTAATATATCAGTACCAAAAATATATCTGGCCAAAAGGCTCAAAAACGAGGTGTTTGCGCCGGTGTTCACTCAGTGGAAACTACCTGAACCACTTATCTGGGTGATAATAACAGCAGGTGCATCGGCCTTTTTGGGAAAAGGTATACTTAAGGTCTGCGGAGAAAATGCCCTGCTGGTACTGAGCAGTATTTATTTATTGCAAGGACTGGCGGTAGTTGCCTTTTATTTTGAAAGACTGAAGGTTCCTGCATTCATCCGTTGGATTACATATATATTGCTTTGCATCCAGTGGTATGGTCTAATACTTATTGTTATTATAGGAGTATTTGATGTATGGTTTGATCTGAGAGTCAGGGCACCATCAGCCAGAGAATCTTGAGAACCGTCAATTCATAAATTATTTTCAACATAAATATTTTATCGAGGTTTCAGATAAATGGAAATCATTCTTAAAGAAACTATCCCTTCTCTTGGGAAGGCCGGAGACATGGTCAAGGTCGCAAATGGCTATGCCCGCAATTTCCTGCTGCCTAAAGGCAAGGCCATATTTGCCAACAAAAAGAATATGTCTCAGATTGAGCGTCAACAGGCCTCTATCCTGGCCAAGGCTGCCAAGGAGCATGACGAATTTGATGCCCTGGCCACCAAGCTTGGTGATCTGGAAATTACCATCCCGGTCCGGGTAGGTGAAATGGATCGGCTTTATGGCTCCGTTACCAATCTTGACATAGCCAACGTTATAGAATCACAAGGATATTCAATTGATCGCAAGAAGATACAGCTGGATGAGCCCATCAAGGCCCTTGGTGAATTTGAGGTCCCTGTAAAACTCAGCCCTGATGTCAAGGTCATAGTCAAAGTCAATGTGGTCCCACAGGAATCTTTGTGACATTGAGTAATCTACAAAAATGTCTATAGCATCTCTTGAGAGTGTTATTAAACCCGCTAAATACCGCCTTCCGCCACAAAATGTAGAAGCAGAGCAGTGTATCCTCGGAGGCATTCTAATCGAGGACCAGGCCCTTCTGAAGGTTGTTGAGTTTCTGCACCCAGAGGATTTCTACAAAGAGGCCCACAGCATTATCTATACTGCTATACTTGATCTTTTTAACCGAAATGAACCTCAAGACCTTGTGACTGTTCATAATGCCCTGAAATCCATGGGAAAGCTTGAAGCGGTCGGGGGGGCAGCCTACCTCGCAGAGATTACGGAAACTATGCCAGTAGCCGCCAATATCGGCTACTACGGCAAAATCGTTTGGGATAAGGCCGTCCTCCGCCGGCTTATTCAAAAGGCATCAGACATATCTGCCCTTTGTTACGAAGAAGCAGGAGAGGTAGACGAGATCCTGGAATCTGCCGAGGCATCCATATTTGAAATTTCTCAGACCAAAATCCGTCAGGCCTTCCACCCTCTTAAGAGTATACTTAGGGACAGCATCAAAAAGGTTGAGTATCTGTACGAACGTAAAGAACTGATTACCGGTGTATCTGCAGGGTTTACAGAACTGGACAAGCTGACTGCAGGGTTTCAGCCATCCGACCTTATTATCATTGCAGGTCGTCCCAGCATGGGAAAGACGGCCTTTGCTCTGAATATCGCTCAGAACGCTGCTATTGCCAACGATATTTGTGTTGCGATCTTCTCTTTGGAAATGTCCAAGGAACAACTGGCCATCAGGATGCTGTGTTCAGAGGCCAGGGTGAACGCACAGAAGGTAAGGACGGGTTTCCTGAGTGAGCGGGACTGGCCAAAGCTTATAAATGCCGCGGGTCACCTCTCCGAGGCCTCTATCTTTATCGATGACACGCCGGCCTTATCTGTCATGGAGATAAGGGCCAAGGCCAGGAGGCTTAAGAGCAAAAACGACCTTGGCCTTGTATTGGTAGATTACATGCAGCTTATGAGGGGAAGGGGACGCAACGAGAGCAGAGAGCAGGAAATTTCCGAGATTTCAAGGTCACTTAAGGCAATGGCCAAGGAGCTGAACATCCCTATAGTAGCCCTGTCTCAGCTTAATCGCAAGGTAGAGGACAGGCCAAATAAAAGACCACAGATGTCAGACCTCAGGGAGTCAGGGGCAATAGAACAGGACGCTGATGTAATAGCCTTTATCTTTCGGGACGAAGTCTATAATCGGTCTGAAGACAATCCGAACAAGGGTATGGCTGAAATCATTGTGGCCAAACAGAGAAACGGTCCCATTGGTATTATAAAGCTGGTCTTTGTGGACAAGTACGCTACCTTTGCCAACCTATCTCACGAATCAGAATATTGAGCCTCTATTACATGAGCTCTTGAAGGAAGGTGGCGTAACGCCATCAGGGGAGCTCATAACAAACCTCAGAGTCTATCTAAGGGAGCTTTACTCCTGGAACCGGTGCATCAACCTCACCGGCCTCAAGACCATGGAGGAAATGGCCGTCAAGCACGTCGGTGATACCTTGACCCTGATTCGTTTTTTGCCGGAGGGTGTCCATCACGTACTGGATATAGGTACAGGCCCCGGTGTTCCAGGATTAATCCTCAAGCTGTTTCGTCCCGATCTTGAAATAGTGCTTATTGACGCCATTCGGAAGAAGGTCTCATTTCTCAATACTGTGATCGCAATAATTGGTCTTACAGGTATCTGGGCAGAGCACTGCCGAGTAGGTCCCAAAGATATACCAAGGCATCTCCCCCCTGAAGGCTTTGATGTAATTGTCAGCCAGGCAGTGGGACCTCTGGATGAGCTTGCCCGCATGGCCCGGCCTTTAATGTCACCAAATGGTCTGGTAATAGCCATGAAGGGGCCAAAGGCAGATGAAGAACTGGAAGAAAAAATGGGCTATCTCCAAAGGCATGGATGGAAGACCGGTATCATAAAAACTCAAACACCTGTTAGTAGTTTTCGTCGAAATCTTGTTATGTTACGAAGATACTGATCCACTTACAAAATGGCAGAACTACATCTGTGGCAGCGGGATATCCTGATTCTGATCCTTATTGGCTGGAGCAATGTCCTGCCTATACTGGGGAGGGTCGTCCTCAAGGAACGACTTTCCGTTCCTTTGGACCTGGGGTACAAGTGGATAGATAATCGTTATCTATTGGGCCCGCACAAGACCTGGAGGGGAATAATTATTTCAGTCATTGGGACTGGTCTGGCCGGTCACTTCACGCCATTAGGCTTTATTCTCGGGCTTAAACTCGCCTTATGTTCCATGTCCGGTGATCTGATCTCAAGC
Source organism: uncultured Thermodesulfobacteriaceae bacterium (assembly GCA_964646435.1). Lineage (GTDB taxonomy): Bacteria > Desulfobacterota > Dissulfuribacteria > Dissulfuribacterales > UBA3076 > UBA3076. Next base: position 60,006 of record CAZYEJ010000006.1, on the reverse strand, counting down.
TTTACAAAACGACGCATGGGCCTGAAAAGTGGGAGTAATGCCCTTTTGCTGGATCAAGGCCTTGAGTCATTTCTACCCTTGTGGGTACTCAAGGACAGCCTTTTTATTTGCTGGACTGAGATAATCCTGATAATTTTCTGCTTTACATTACTGGAGATCGGCCTCTCTCCACTTCTTTATATGCTTCATATCAGGAGAAGTCCCCACTGAATTTATGACTTTTTTAAAAACAGACCTTCACATTCATACTTCTGAAGACCCTGAAGATCTTATCCTGTACAGCGCGACCGAACTTATAGACACGGCCCACAGGCTGGGATACTCGGTACTGGCCATAACCAACCACAACTGTGTTACCTATAGCGAATATCTCAGAGATTATGCCAGGGAAAGAGGAATAGTGCTGATACCGGGTATGGAGGCAACAATTCAAGGCCGGCATGTACTTCTCCATAACCTGGATTTTAAACAGGTAAAACGCGACAAAATCGCTAACTTGGAATACTTGAAGAGGCCCGACAATCTGATAGTTGCTCCTCACCCATACTTTCCCAGTCCTGTAGCACTCAGGGGCATGCTGAGACGACACGTCAATCTTTTTGACGCAGTGGAGCATTGCCACTGTTATACTAAACGACTGGACTTTAACCGCCCTGCAATAAAATTTGCAAAAGAACACAATCTCCCAATGATTGGTACTTCTGACGCCCACCAAAGATGCCAGTTCCACACAACTTACTCGCTCATAGAAGCAGAACCTGATCCGGAGTCAATTATCCAGGCCGTCAAGTCCGGCAAGGTCCAGATAGTCACTCGCCCCCTTCCCCTGTTCCTCCTGCTAAAAATCAATTTAAAGATGCTTTGGAGAAACAAGATTCTGAAAAGGTTTTAAGTTTTAGCCTCTATTTATTGAAAGCACCATGTCCATATGATACTAAACGGATACAGGTTATGAAAAGTCACGCTTATATCCAAAAAAACGTTCTACTCATACTGGCTTTTTTGCTGATGCTTCCGGCAACAGGTCTGACGGCCTCAGAAGAAAAAACATCTTCTGAATTCGAGACAAGTCCGTCACCAGGAACTGAGCCCTGGCGCATAGAGGCCCTTCAGCTAACTTATTTCCACTCTTCAGATGTGATTTTGGGTGAAGGCGCGGTCCAGGTCTGGAGGGGTGATCTCAAGGTCTGTGCAGACCGAATCATTTATGACAGGCGTAATGACATAGTACGGGCAAATGGCAATGTGGTCATATACCTCGACATGGATGTGCTGAAGGGAACCGAAGGAGAACTGGATCTCAATACATCTACAGGCACAGTAGAGAATGCCGATCTTTTCTTGCAGAGAAACAACATTCACCTTCTGGCCAAAAAGATTTGGAAGACAGGCCCTGAAGAATATAAGGCAAAATATGCCACCATCAGCACCTGTCCCCTTCCCAAACAGGCGTGGAATTTTAAGTGTCGAGACCTTAAACTCACGATTGGTGGCATGGCTGTTGCCAAAAGCAGTTTCTTCAATATAAGGGACATTCCTATACTCTACAGCCCCTGGGTTGTGCTACCCATAAATAAATACAGAAAGACAGGATTACTGTTACCCTACTTCACTACATCCAATAGGAATGGTGCAGAGCTCAACGTCCCCTTCTTCTGGGCCATTAATGACAGCATGGATGCCACTTTTTATCAGCATTCCATGAGTAAAAGGGGATGGATGGAAGGAGTAGAGTTCCGCCACGTATTCTCCCAGGAAGACAAAGGCATCCTCCGATACAACTTCATGGTAGACACACTGGACGATGATGACTACAACAATAATGGATACACAAGAGGTAATGAAAAACGTTGGTGGTTGAGGGCAAAGGCTGACCAACAACTTCCCTGGGACTTTGAGACAAAGGTGGACGTGGACCTGATCAGTGACAGGGATTACCTGTTGGAATTTGATCATGGACCAATGGGTTATGATGAAACAGACAAGATCTTCCGAAGGACCTTTGGCCGTTCCCTGTCCGATGAAACGGATCTGATCCGGCCTTCAACTCTCCAGATAACCAGACTGGCCCAGGACATGTTTTTTGGAGGCGAAGGCCGGTATAACGATAATATCTCTGAGGACGAAGTAGGGAAACAGGATTCCACTGTACAGACATATCCCCGGTTGGTGCTTCACGGATTCAAAAAGCCTCTCTTTAATTCCCCTTTTTACTATGATTGGGCTACCTCGTATGTACATTACTGGAGGGAGGTAGGCATTAGGGAACAACGCCTGCATATGGAACCGAGTGTATCCTTGCCGTTGAACCTATATAACTTGGCAGATTTAACTTTAAGCGGGTCCATTGAAGAGACCATGTATGAGACCAGCGGCCATGATCCGGATCAGGACCCTGATAACTATCCCAACAGGCTGCTCTATAACCTGAAAACCGATCTGAGCACAACTTTTGGACGGACCTACTGCCTTTCTGGCGAAAAGACTATGAGACACAGCATACGGCCAAGGCTGACTTACCAGTATCGTCCTTCTGAGAACCAGGACGACCTGCCTGACATCGACGCCATGGACCGGCTTGAACCTACAAATAGAATTACACTATCCCTGCTCTCGTTCCTTAGCAGCAAAACCACCCTTGGCAATAACAAATTTGCATACACAGACGCTGTAAGGTTTTACTTGGAGCAGAGTTACGACACCAGGGAGAGCAAGAGAGACCTGCCTGGTGAAGATGACCCTAGACATTTTTCAGACATTTATGCCGAGTTGGATTTTAAACTCTTTCCCAACCTTTTCATGCGTTATGACACTGACTACAATGTCTATGGAAAGGGCTTTACTAAGTACAATTTCCTGGGACGCTTATCAAATTCCGCAGGAGATCGTCTGGACCTGGAATATAGGTATAACTGCCTTGCTCACATAAATGAACTTAACCTGGAAATATATACCGCACTTTCACCTTCCTGGTATGGAATGTATCGGTTAAAGAGGAATCTCTCCGAAAGCTCAGGGGTTGAATCCGTCTATGGTCTCCGGTATCAATCGACCTGTTGGGCCTTTGAAGGCAAGTTGAAAAAAGACGAGGACGAAACCCGCTTTACATTCCACTTTGAGCTTTTGGGTATTGGAGGCTGGGTTTCTAGGAATTAGGAATTAGGAATTAAGAGTTAAGAATTATTTACTGAGCCAGGTGCGCTTTCAGTGCCAGTGAAACCTATGATCAGGCTTGACAGCCCCTGATGAGACTGCTATGAAAAAGTCTGGACTTGGCTTGACTTAAACGAGACTATTTGAAAAATTGTTAATAATAATGTTTAGTTAGTTGGAAACTACTTTTTGCTTGCTATGAAGAATGCCAAATTATATAGACATACAGTCAAGTTTTAGAAGATAAGGCTTTTGGGGAGGAGTGGATTGATGAGTGAAAGCATATTGGTAAAAAAGACCAAAGGACTTTACAAGGTTTTGTGTACAGGGGAATGGAATGCCACTGTTTGTGGGATCTTAGTCGCCCTGTTGAGCATTATGATATTTACCTGGGCGCGGCCCTGGGGTGCGGTTGGTGCGGTAAGAAACTGGGGTGAATGGATACTCTATGGCATACACATATTTGAGGACAAACCGGCTAGCATCCTCGTCAGTAGCGGTTCTGTCATCGGCATAGGTGTAGTGGCCGGTGCCTTTATTTCGGCCTGCCTTGGCGGGGACTTTGCCATCAGGATTCCCCCAAGGCTGGAGATAGTAAAGGCAGTGTTTGCAGGGATATTCATGGGTATTGGTTCTGCTATGTCAGGTGGATGTAACCTCGGAGGATTTTACAATTCGATCGGGAATCTTTCTGCCAGCGGGTTTTGTATGATGGCGGGGATCATCATCGGTGCAGTGATCGGTGTCAGGTATCTTTATTGGGAAATGGAGCATATCTCTTGGGGTTCCGGAGGGGCGAAGACCCTTGGGCTTCCCTTGCCTTTCCAGATTATTCTGGGTATCGCGGCGCTTGGCGTCCTTATTTGGGGGACTAATGCCTATGCAACCAGCGACGATGATGCTCTGGTGCGGCTGGCCGGGCTTCTGATTATTGCAGGCGGTATCGGGTACACAATGCAGCGTGGGCGCTGGTGCATGATTCAGGGCTTTCGTGAGCCACATCTGTCAGGTGATGCCAAAATGGCCAAGTCTGTGGCCCTCAGCGTAGCTATTGTGGCTGTCGGATGTGCGATCCTTAAATTTACCGAGATCCGGATGGTCGAACACTATGTCAGGGGTTTCTTTGGCTGGGGCGGCGTTGTAGGAGGCATTATTTTCGGCTTTGGTGGCGTAATTGCCGGAGGCTGCGGAACAGGGACTCTCTGGCGCATAGGTGAGGGTCAGATTAAGTTGTGGGTTGTGGGACTTTTCTTCGGTCTTTCTAATGCCATTGTAGATGGATGGTTCAAGGCCAATGACTGGGAAGGAATGGAGGACTATATGGAGGAGGGTATAACCAACAGCGGCAAATTCGGCAGCTTTGTGTACATGCCTGACACCTGGCTTGGTTACGGAGGCAGCCTGGCCCTTATCCTTTTTGTAATGGCTCTCTGGTATGTCATTGTGACCTGGAATGAGGAGACGGAAAAGCTGGTCGTACCGATGTAGTCGGATAAGAAATTTCGCCTTCTTGTTTATTAAGGAAATCTAACATGAAAGCCCGGCGGGTTTCGGCCTACCGGGCTTTTTTTTGAATGTTGAATGTTGAATTAAGGTATATGTTTTTTTAGATCGTCTTCCACAATTCAGCATTCAAAATTCAAAATTCAACATTGCCTCTGAAAAGTATTAGGATGTCTCCCCCTGGTTTTTCCTGCAAAAGACGCACCTTTCCCAACCGGGCAAGCTCAAGTATTGCCAGAAACGTAACGACGATCATTTCCCGATCTTCTGAAGAAAATAACTCAAAGAAACGGATACTTCCTATCTGGTTAAGCTCTTCGGCAATAGATTCCATTCGTTCAGAAAGGCTGGCCTTGGCCCTGGTGATTTCAAGGATCCTGGGAAGAGAATTGTTTCCCAGCACCTTTTTGAAAGCAGAGATGAGGTCTGTGAGGCTTACGTCAAAGGTACCCTCAAATCCGGCAGGCTCAGAGACTTCCACACTATTTCTTGATTCCTCACTCTCCAGTCCTCCTTCACGGATAAATATATCTCTGCCTAATATAGGTCTGCACCCAAGGGACGCGGCTGCTTCTCTTATCTGAACCAACTCTTGAAGGGGCCGGACCAACTCAAGTCTGGGGTCGTCTTCAGAATTCGCGGGATCAGGCCTTGGCAGCAACATCCTGGATTTGATGTACATCAGGGTGGCAGCCATCACCAGATATTCACCGGCCACCACCACGTCAAGGGCGGCCTGCATGAACTCCAGATACTCCAGATACTGGGCAGTGACCACAGCTATGGGGATGTCGGTAATTTCGAGCTTATTTTTTTGGATTAAGTGAAGGAGCAGATCTAAAGGCCCTTCGAAGGCCTCCAGCTTTACTTGGCATTCCGGTTCCAAACGGCACTCCATACCTGCGCCATTGTTGACTGCGCAACCTTTCTGGCCCTGTTGGCCCCATCTGCCAATATGGCCCTGACTTTGCCGGGATCGGCAGCAAGGGCCTTTCTCCTCTGCCGGATCGGGTCCATTTTTCGTATAATGGCCTCTGCAAGTTCTTTCTTACATGCCGCACAACCCCGCTTGGCTGCCTTGCATTCAGACACAATGACGGCAAGCTGTTCTGCCGGCAAATAAAGCTGGTGAAGCCTGAAGGCTATACAGCGGTTTTCAGGATCACCAGGGTCTCCCATCCTCGGCCTCTCCACATCAGTTATCATCGTGGATATTTTTTTTCTTATCACGTCCGGAGGATCTGACAGAAATATGGAATTCCCATAACTCTTGCTCATTTTTCTGCCGTCCAGCCCTGGGAGCTTGGGGACCTCTGCCAGCATGGCATCAGGTACTGGGAAAATATCTTTATACAGATAATTGAACCTGCGTGTGATTTCCCTGGTTAGTTCAATATGGGGCAGTTGATCCACGCCTACAGGCACCTTGTGGCCTTTGTACAGCAGTATGTCGGCAGCCTGGAGGACCGGATAGCCAAGGAAACCAAAGGTTGCGAGGTCCTTTTCCTTGAGATGCTGTTGCTGTTCCTTGTATGTAGGGTTGCGCTCCAGCCATGAAACAGGCGTGATCATGGAAAGCATGAGTTGAAGCTCTGCGTGCTCCTTTACTTCTGACTGGACAAACATGGTAACTCTGTCCGGGTCTATACCCACAGACAGCCAGTCCAGTACCATCTCATCCATGTTTGACGGAATTTCCTGCGGGCGTTCGTAATTGGTAGTTAGGGCATGCCAGTCAGCCACAAGAAAGAAGCACTCATATGTCTCTTGAAGACGTTTCCAGTTCTCAAGTACACCGTGCAGGTGCCCCAGGTGCAGCTTGCCAGTGGGCCTCATGCCACTGAGTATTCGTTGTTTTGCCTGTTCACTCATAAAGGCTCACATCTAAAGTACGGTTCCTAATAGGAGTTTATTCAGATAAAGGATCAGCGGGACGATAACGCGGCCGGTCACTCCTGTAAAGACAAGCACTAAAATCAGCAAGAAACCATAACGCTCAAACCTCTCGAAAGAGCTTGCTAGGTCAGGGGGAAGTATACCCATAAGGACCTTACTACCGTCGAGAGGCGGGATGGGAAGGAGATTGAACACTGCAAGCCCTACATTAATCTGTACACTCACATATGCCATGTATAGAGCCGGACGCATGAAAAAGCCCGACGTCTCCCAAAACGACCCCAATACTTGTTTTAGCAAAACAGCACTCAATATTGCCAGGAGGATATTGGCCCCGGGACCTGCCAGTGAGACCCAGATCATGTCATTCCTGGGATTCTTAAAATAACTGGGATTGACCGGTACAGGCTTTGCCCAACCTATGGTCTGAGTGAGAAAAAATACCATTGTACCGATGGGATCAAGATGACGAATAGGGTTAAGAGTAAGGCGTCCCATAAGTTTTGCAGTGGGGTCACCGAGGCGATAAGCCACCCACCCGTGGGCCATCTCGTGCACGGTAACAGCAATAAGTATGGGTGGTGTAAGTATTGCGAATCTTTGAATTATTGCAGCAAAATCCATAATCCTTCTAATATACTACAAATATGTCCAAAGTTCATCTATTCCTCAATTCCGTTTTGTGTCTATTCGTGTTCTTCGTGGTTTAAATTTAATTTTTGCAATTCTGACTGATCCAAAAAATCCCGTCTCACCAACTTGATCTCGTCTTCCCGGTACCTGACCTCTCCGTCCAGTCTGGCCTCAAGCAGGCGATGGAGTATCGTCCGGAAAAGAGGGCCTGGCTCCAGGCCCATATTTTTTAAATCATCTCCTGTAAGCATGGGGCTTACGTTATATAGTTCTGTGATATACCTGGATATAGCCTGCCGGGCGTCTTCGTTCTCAGTAATTGAAAGGATATGGAGAAGGAGATCAAGATCCAGGCCTTTCAGCAGCCAATAGACCTCACTGGCCTTCATAAAAGATCGCCTGGAGAGAAGACCGAGGGCCTTTATTGCAACTTTACGTCCTTCTATAAAGATATTCCTCTTTGAGCCAACAAGGCCCAGGCGGTCTACAACTTCTTGAATTTCTGAAAATTTTAGCCCTTCAAAAAGCGCCAGCAGATAAACCACCCACTTTCTCGGCCTCTGTGGTCTAAAGAGCAGATCATGCCAGGCCAGGACATCGTAAGACCGGGTAAGGATTTCTTCTTCCGTTGGTCCTAATCGAATGCTTTGATGAATTACTTTCAGTAAGCCTAGGCCGGCCAGCCTTTTGATGGCAGATCTTGGATCCGGCTCCTTCAATATCAGTATGAGTTCGGTAAGTAAACGTTTTCCGGAAAGTCTTGAGAATAAGTCGAGACGCACGGCATTCCGGATCAACCTCAATGTCTGCTTGCCTATCCTGAAACCGTATCGTTGCTCAAAGCGGACTGCCCGGAAGACCCTGGTCGGGTCTTCAACAAAACTCAGGCTGTGGAGGACCTGTATAATACGGTCTTTGAGATCCCTCTGGCCTCCAAAGAAGTCTATCAACAATCCGAATTCATTCGGATTTAGCTTAATAGCCAATGTATTGATGGTAAAATCCCGCCGGAACAGATCCAACTTGGTGGACGAGAGGGCTATTGTGGGCATGGCGGCTGGATACTTGTAGTATTCCCACCGGGCTGTTGCCACGTCCACTTTAAAGCCGTCCGGGAAGATCACAACCGCTGTCCCGAACTTTTGGTGGGCACGAACCCTTGCTCCGAACCGGCTGGCAAAGGCCCTGGCAAAGGCGATTCCATCCCCCTCAACTACCAGATCTATATCCAGATTAGGTTTTCTTAATAACAGGTCCCTCACAAAGCCGCCTACGACACAAACATGAAAACTTTCATCCTCTGCCACTTTCCCCGCATTCATCAATAGATCAAATATATTGGAGGTGAGCTTTTCCCTCAACAAGGAAAGAACGTTCTTGCGCTGTTCCTTTCCTGAAAGCAAAGCTTCAGGTCTTCTTGCGGCATCTCCACTCAATATCTGGAGGAGATCCGTCCTGGTGATTACTCCTTTTACCTGTCCTTTATCCACTACAGGGATAAAGCGCTGTCGATGGTTGACAATAAGTTCCTGGACCTTGGCAAGAGTGTCTTCCGGATAGATGACTTCGAAATCCGTAGTCATGTATTCACGTACCGGCAGGTCTGAAAGACCATGGTATATTGCCTTCTCCACTGTCCTGCGGGAAATGAGGCCCAGGACTTTTTTTTCTTGGACCACAGGCAAAACAGTGATGCCATAGCGCGTTAATTTATCATTGACCTGGGAAAGAGTGGTATCCGGCAAGACCGAGAGCACCGGATACGACATAATGTCTTTCACCTTAGGCTCTGTTCCGAGCTGCTTGTGAAGCTCGGCGACAAGGCGTTCTTCAGCCTCAGCCAGAGTCAGTCCCTTTATCGTGGCAGATGCAGCCATGGGGTGGCCCCCTCCACCGATTGCCTTCAGCACCTTCCCTACGTCAACTCTCTTATCCCGGCTACGGCCCACTATCAATACTTGATCCGCCATAAGTGCTATTGCAAAAATTACGGGGAGTTTCTCCATATCCATTAGTTCGTGAGCCAGGACAGCGAAGTCTTCCACATACGTCGGCGATGATGTCTTTGCCAAGGTGACAGGGATGCCGGCCATAGTATAAGTGGCTGCGGTGTCCAAAAGATCGTTTAAAAGCTTTACATGTTCGGGGGTGAACCTGTGTTCGAGGAGTTCGGAGATTGTTTTGAGGTCGGCCCCTTTCTCAAGCAGCCAGCCGGCCGCCTCCAGATCCTCGGAAGTGGTGGAGCTGAAAGTAAAAGAGCCAGTGTCCTCATATATACCCACAGCCAGGAAAGTTGCTTCGTCAGGACTTATATCCACCCCTTTTTCTCTCAGGAGTCGGATCATCAGGGTCGTGTTTGCGCCCACCGGCCTGAAAAGGGTCTTAGAGGCCTTTATGTCCTCACTAGAAGGGGGGTGATGATCAAATACATGGACTTCAACATCAGGCCTTTCCAGAAGCGAAGCCAAAGGACCGATACGGCTTTTCTGCCTGGTGTCTACAATTACCAGAAGCTTGACCTTGTCAAGATCTATGTCTTTTAAACGTTTTACGTTTATGAAGTAACTGCTCGACAGCAGGAGGAAGTCCCGCAGGTCCCTCTCCTGGGAACCGGGCAGGACGATTTGAGCCCCTGGATAAAGCTTGCTTGCGGCCAAAGAAGAGGCCAAGGCATCAAAATCCGCATTGAGGTGTGAGGTGATAATGGTGGTGGGAAAAGCGGTTAAAAAATTATTCAAAATCAATCACGAAAATTCTTTTTTGCTTCCCTAACGATTTTTTAAATGCAGCTTATGGCTCTGTTATGTGGGGTGATCTCGTAAAAAGTCAGTATATCGAGCCTTCACTGTATGAAAAATCGTTTCAGGACTTTTTGCGAGACCATCAAGTAAAAATCACTGGATCACTTGCCCACCTTATGTGGATTGACAGTAAGGACCGGGCAATTGGCCCCCTTGACTACGCCCCTCGCTACGCTACCAAACAGGATTTTCTCCAGCCCCTTTCTCCCATGGGTCCCAATTATGATCATATCTGTCCCGGTCTTATCGGCGTATTTAATGATTTCTTCCGCCGCATCGCCTACAGCAACTGTTGTGTCAACATCCAGACCAGCCAATTTTTCTTCCAGGAACTTATCCATGGCTTTCTCGCCGCCCTTGATGAGTTCGTCTTCAAAGTTAGAATACCAGGCGGTGCCCATTTCATAACCAACAAAATCCGATGAGCCTCTCACCACGTGAATAAGCTCTACCTTTGCCCCTAGCTTTTCTGCCATAAGTTTCACAATAGGCAAAACCTTAAGGGCACTTTCATAAAAATCTACAGGGAACAGTATCTTTTTGACTTCTACCATCGGCCATCCTCCTTTTTTAATTCAAAATTCAAAATTCAAAATTATGTCTGAACTGTTTTTTCGTTCAGACACTAATTATCTCTAATACCTCAAAAAATTTGCACTTTCAACCTAAAATATCTTGAGCGAACCACTTTTTACTGTGTAATCATAGTTAATTTAACTTTTAGCAGTTGTTGACCCAATGTCAAGCTTGCCGTCATGGTCTGCGGCTTTTATAATACCTCCCACATAAATTTTTAAGGAATCCTTGACCAGAGGACAGGGCTTTCAAGATTAGAATAAAGACATCTGGAGAAATAAATGGGTTTAACAGCAACAGAAAAAATCATAGATGCGCACCTTGTGGAAGGTGAAATGACTCCAGGGAGCCAGATCGCCATCCGCATTGATCAGACTCTTACTCAAGACGCCACGGGCACCATGGCCTACCTGGAATTTGAGGCCATAGGCATACCTAAGGTCAAGGCAGAACTGTCGATAAGTTATGTAGACCATAATTTACTGCAATCTGACTTCCGGAATGCTGATGATCACAGGTTCCTCCAGTCTATTGCCGGCCGCTACGGCATCCATTTTTCCAGTCCGGGAAACGGCATATGCCATCAGGTACATCTTGAGCGGTGTGCTGTCCCCGGCAAGACACTGCTGGGATCAGACAGTCACACTCCGACAGCCGGTGGGTGCGGGATGCTCGCCATAGGTGCGGGTGGTCTTGATGTGGCCATGGCCATGGCCGGGCAACCTTTTTACTTGAGAATGCCATATGTTACTGGTGTCTGTCTCACAGGAAAGCTTGGCCCGTGGGTCTCGGCAAGGGACGTCATCCTGGAATTACTCCGCCGGATGACAGTAAAGGGCGGTGTGGGAAAGGTCATTGAATACTTTGGACCTGGTGTTGCCACGCTATCTGTTACTGACAGGGCTACAATAGCGAACCTTGGAACTGAACTGGGGGCTACCGGTACAGTTTTTCCTTCTGATGAGATGACTCGGAGCTTCCTTGTCAGCCAGAAAAGAGAAGATGTATGGCAAATTCTTAAAGCCGACCAGGATGCCGTATATCATGAAATAATCAATATAGATCTCTCTTCTATTGAGCCAATGATAGCCTGTCCATCATCCCCGGACAACGTGGTACCTGTGCGAGAAGTGGCAGGACAGCCGTTATCTCAGGTCATTATAGGCTCCTGTGCCAACTCATCATTCAGGGACATAGTAGTTGCTGCCAGGTCCCTTGAATCCAGGGAAATACACCCGTTTGTGAGCTTTGAGATAAATCCGGGAAGCCGGCAGGTATTGGAAAACGCCGATGTGGCTGGGGCTTTGCGCACGTTGATCCACGCCGGGGCCAGAATACACCAGTGCGGCTGCCTGGGGTGCATTGGGATGGGGCAGGCCCCGGCCACAGATACTATCTCTTTGAGGACTTTTACCCGTAACTTCCCTGGAAGAAGCGGCACAAAGGACGACCGGGTATATCTGTGCAGTCCTGAAACCGCAGTTGCATCCGCAATAAAAGGTGTAATTACAGATCCGAGAGATCTTGGGCAAGTCCCTGAGGTATTGCTTCCTGAGACGTATCTTATTAATGACAATGGGATAATTCCTCCCCCTGAGGACGGCTCGAACGTATCAGTACTGCGCGGCCCCAACATAAAACCTCTTCCGGAGTTTGAGCCTCTGCCGGAAGACTTGAAGGCTACTGTACTCCTCAAAGTGGAAGACAACATAACCACTGACCTTATAATGCCTGCCGGGAGCAAGATATTACCATTCAGGAGCAACGTGCCTGCTATCAGTGAGTATGTCTTTTCCGCTATTGATCCGGAGTTTTCCTCAAGGGCCAAGGAGGCAGGTAATGTGATCATAGTCGGAGGGGAAAATTACGGCCAGGGCTCCTCCAGGGAGCATGCGGCCCTGGCACCAAGGTACCTTGGAGTACGTGCTAAACTGGTAAAGAGCTTTGCCAGAATTCACAAGGCAAATCTTATAAATTTTGGCATCCTGCCACTTACCTTTATAGATCCGGATGACTACGATCGGATTGAGCTGGGAGACACTGTTAATATCCCAGGCCTAAGGACTGCGCTGCTGGGAGGCTCAGACAAGGTGTCAGTAGAAATCGGTAAGGACAAAACAATAAAGGCCTGCCTGGAGCTGTCTGAAAGAGATCGCCTGATACTGGCCTCTGGCAGCCTTCTTAATTGGGTAAGGGCCAGGATTGAGGTTGGCTGAGCACTTACATGATTCTATCTTCAAAAGATAAGTTTATGGAAATTCGTCAACCCGGGTCTGGAATAATGGCCAAGATAAGAGTGCCCGGATCGAAGAGCATTACCCAGCGGGCCCTGGTAGTAGCCTCTTTAGTTGAAGGAAAGAGCGAGCTGAAAGGCCCCTTAGACAGTGAAGATACCAAGTTTCTCAGAAATGCCCTGTCCTGTTTGGGAATTTCCATAAAGGATAAAGGAATTGACTGGACAGTTGATGGCCAAGGCGGAAGAATCTTGCCTGTAAGCCAGGACCTCTATCTCGGCAACAATGGTACAGGGATACGCTTTCTGACCTCTCTTGTAGCCCTCGGTCAAGGCACTTACAGGCTCACAGGTACCGAACGAATGGCCGAAAGACCCATAGGGCCTCTACTCGATGCGTTGAAGGCCTGGGGAGCTGATGCAAGGAGTGTTGAGAACACCGGTTGCCCTCCGGTAGAAATCAAGGCCCATGGACTTGAAGGCGGAGAAACCCTGCTTTCTGCCTCGAAGAGCAGTCAGTACCTTTCCTCACTGCTGCTTGTAGCCCCAGTTGCCAGGAATTCGGCCAAAATCACCCTGGACGGCACTCTGGTATCCAGACCTTATATAGATCTTACCCTGGCCGTTATGGCCGCCTTCGGGGTGAAAGTACAGGAGAAAGGTGACTCTTTCCTTGTACCTCATATGACTTATAAGGCCAGAAAATATCAAATTGAGGGAGATGCATCGAGTGCCTCCTATTTCTGGGCAGCAGCAGCCGTCACAGGGGGTAGAATTGCAGTGGAAAATATACCATCGGACGCCCTTCAGGGCGATGCGGCTTTTGCTGACCTTCTGGTCAGCATGGGTTGTTCTGTAAAAAAAGATCCAGAGGGAGTTACAGTCCAGGGACCTCCCAGTGGCATGCTTAAGGCCATAGAAGTGGACATGGGCAGATGGCCTGATATGGTCCCGACTCTTGCCATAGTTGCTGCCTTTGCCCGAGGTACGACTATCATCAAGAATGTAGCCCACCTGAGAATAAAAGAGACAGACAGGCTGAAGGCAGTGGCACAGGAACTCTCCAAAATAGGGGCATCAGTGAAGGAACTGGAGGATGGGCTCATCATTGAGGGGACCCGGGACATGCATGGATCACTGATAGACACTTATGACGATCACCGGATAGCCATGGCCTTTGCAGTGGCTGGACTGAGAATCCCGGGTATCAGGATCAAAGATCCTGACTGCGTCCGAAAATCCTTTCCATCTTTCTGGCAACACTGGCAAAGGATTACAGGGTAACCCGCAAATTAAAAGATGGACGTCGAGCATCGAACATCGAACGTCCAACATCGAACGAAAAACGAATATCCAGTACCGGACATTCAACGGCTATTTCTGTTTTTTCATTTTTTCAGCAGATCTTCTTTCCCCGGATTTGCTCATTCATGTGGGCTTGGAGCACACTAAAAATCTCTGCGATTTTTTCCGATTCAGGCAGGACATCACGGATCATTTCCAGATAGCCCCTCTCCTGAACACATTGGAAGGTTTGCACAAAGTTGATATCATAGATCCACCCAATTTGAAGAAGCTTAAAATCATTTAGATTTTTAAGATGCGTAACATTTACGATCCTTCCGTCCATCAAATCCCTATAGACATCACTTGAAATCCCAGGGGTGTCGGGAAGGCCAAGCTCAATTGCAGCATTTCGTTTTCTATCTTTCCGGCGGTAGTAATCGGTAACCACCCGCCATATATCCAGTTTGTCGGCATCGCGCAGCAATTTTGCAAATAAAAGGCATTTTTCCGTCTCTTTTTTAGGTAGAGCAAAACGGTTGTGGTATAAGATTGCTCGCAGAATCAGATCTCGTAATGATTTATCAAGCCTGTTCAATACCCCGTTTTCTTTAAGTATTTTTACACCAAGCACGGCATGATTCACGGAATTGCGATCCACAAAGGTCTGATAATGGGCAAACTGTTCAAAGCGGCCAATATCGTGAAAAAGGGCAATTACCTCAGCCAGGCAAAGGTCTTCATTACTTAATCCAATTTTTCTCCCAATATCCAAAATTTCTTTGCATACTCGTCTGGTATGTTCTTCTTTCAGTATTATGTTTGATTGCCAGTCGGGATTCCCAGATTTAAATTTCTGGATATAACTAGTGAACCAGTTTTTCAGTTCTTCCACGATTTTTTCATTCATTTTTATGATTTGGTGTCCTTTTTGTAACTTCTCAATAAGTTTGGGTAAGTGCGCTGATCCTTGTTTACCCCAACTTATTGAAAAGTTACTCCTTTTTTTGCGTATTATCCAGCTATCAAGAGGACATTTTTATGATACCTGAAAGATCTTTCCAGGAACTGATTCTCAAAAAAGGTGTATGTCCCCTGTTCCATGGCTGGTCGAAGACAATGGTCCTGATTCCTCTTTTGTGGAGATCCTGGCAGGTCTCCGGATGGTCATCAATAAAATACTTAAGCTTCAGTTCCTCAAGCAGTTCGGCCTTTGCCGAGTGATGACCTGTGGCGATCACCCTGATGTCTCCACGTGGCACCTCGGAAAGGAGAGAGACCAGCCAGGCCTCAATTGGTTCTTTCGCCGGCCTGGCTGTTACAAAGGTGAGCCTACTGTGGGCGGCAAGTCTCAGTAAGACCTCTTTTGCCCCTGGAAGCGGCTCAAGATCAATGCCAAAAGGATCTGCAAGGAGACGATTAATAATGGTTTCAATTATGTCAAGTGGTATAGGCAGGCATTCCTCGATCCAGTAAGAGGTTATTTGCTCTTTGCTGATGTAATTGATGCCGAACTCTTCTCTGGCTACCCGTATGAAGGCCTTCATGGTATCGGCAACTACACCGTCTATGTCGAAACCTATTTCAGACGGTAAAATTGGATCGAGAAAATTGAACTCATTTTCCGCAGCGTGAATCTTATCTTTGGGCATGCGTTGCAACATATAGCAAAGATAGCAGGCTGAAACATGAACCCACAAGTTTTTTTTGTATACGTTCAAAGGTTCAGACTCCGGCATGTAGGGGCCTACTATTTACTTTTGCTTTATCGAATATTAAGATACTGATCTACAAGCATATTGGGGGTTAATCCGTCTTCGGTATTAATAATTTCAACTAAACTGATCAAACGATTTTATGGCTCAAGCGACCAATTCCATATTTGCACCGTTCAACCGGTTGGGCAAAGTTTCTATTGCTTTTCTTGGTGAACTAGGGGCCATTGCGCTTTTTTTCATTCACGCGATTGCCCTGATTTTTTCTCTGCCCCTTCAAGTGCGCAAGACCATAGAGCAGGTCTTCTTCATCGGGGCCAAGTCTACCTTGATTATCCTTCTGGTAGGCCTTTTCACCGGCATGGTCCTGGGGCTACAGGGCTACTATACACTGGTTAAATTCGGATCAGAGGGAGTGCTTGGCGCGGTAGTGGCGCTCTCACTTATACGTGAATTGGGACCGGTCATGACAGCACTCATGATTATCGCCAGGGCAGGTTCATCCATGGCTGCAGAGATTGGCATCATGCGTATCTCCGAGCAGATCGATGCACTTGAGACCATGGACATCAATCCCATCCGCTTTCTGGTCAGTCCACGTATCGTTGCATCTCTAATCAGTTTTCCCTTGCTTACTGCAATTTTTAATGTAATCGGGATCGTAGGCGGCTACCTTTCAGGTGTCTGCATTTTGGGCATCAATTCCGGTATTTATTTTAACCGCATCGAGCCCAATGTAGCCATGCAAGACGTGAAAGGATGCTTTATCAAGGCCTTTGCTTTTGGGATAATAGTCGCCACTATCTGTTGCTATCAGGGCTATTTTATGCATATGCGTCCCGGCGGCTTTGGTGCCAAAGGGGTAAGCCTGGCTACGACTTCAGCGGTGGTTCTTTCATGCGTATTGGTTTTAGTTGTAGACTATGTCTTGACTTCATTTCTCCTGTGAGGACGTCGTGACTGTTCCGCTGATAGAATTAAAAAAAGTGACCAAACGGTTTGGCACCCGAACTATCCTTGATAGGCTCAATCTTACCATTTTTGAAGGTGACATCACGACAATTATCGGTAAAAGCGGAGAGGGCAAAAGCGTCTTGCTCAAACACATCATTGGCCTGCTCAAGCCTGATGAGGGAAAAATCCTTTTCAATGGCAAGCAACTCAAAGGCTTGACCCGGAAAGAGCGAAAATCATTCAAACGGCAGGCAAGTTACATGTTCCAGAATAACGCCCTGTTTGACTCACTTACGGTTTTTGAAAATATTGCCCTGCCGCTCAGAGAAAAAACCAGGCTGCGAGAAGACGCTATAAAAAGCAAGGTACTGGCCAAAATTGATCAGATGGAGCTTTCCGAGGTCACCTACAAGTACCCGTCCCAGATCTCTGGTGGCATGCAGAAGCGTGTAGCCTTGGCCAGGGCACTCGTCACTGCACCCAAGATCATCCTTTTTGACGAACCGACCACTGGTCTTGACCCACTCCGCAAAAATGCGGTCTTGGGTATGATCGCACATCACCAGAAAAAAATTGGGTTTACAGCCGTTCTGGTCAGTCACGATATCCCGGATGTCTTTTTCATTTCTAATCGTGTCGCCATCATCGATAAGGGCAAGATTCCCTTCCAGGGCACACCCATAGAACTTGAGCAGTCTGAAAACCCGGTCGTTCAAGAATTCATCAAAGGTCAGACAAACCTAAAGGATGAGCTGACAGGATTGAACACCAAACAAGACGTCAAGGACATGCTCATTCAGGAAATGGACAGCGTGAACCGTCTTCAGGAAAGTTTTCCTGTTATAATGTTTACCATAGATAATCTGGAACAGATCAATAAGCATATCGGCCATATAGCAGCCCAACAAATTGTCCAGTGCCTTGCGATGCTTATAAAGGACCATTTCGACACGGCAGATACCTCTGCATGGTATAGTCAAAACGAGATTCTGATGGTCCTGCCACATACAGGTCTTAAAAAAGCCAAACAGGTCATCGATGAATTGGCAATAGACCTGCAGAAACAGGAAATTTTCCAGGCCAAAAGCTATCCTAAAGCCTGTTTCAGTTTTTCCATATTGGCCGGACTGGCCGAAGCCGGACCTGGGACAGATATGGATTCCTTAATAGAACAGGCCTTGTCACATCAAAAAATAATCGCTCATCTCGAGTGTATAAAACACGGTGAAACAGCATGAAAAAGTATTCCATGGAAACAATCGTGGGCATATTTGTCTTTATCGGTCTTCTTTGTGTTGGCTATTTTACCATCAAGTTGGGCAAGATGGAACTTATCGGGGGAGAGAATTACATCCTGTACGCACGCTTCAATTCGGTTTCCGGTCTGAAAACCGATAGCAGCGTGGAGATGGCCGGTGTTGAGATTGGGCGTGTCAGCAAAATCGGCCTGGATTTGGAAAGAGAGATGGCCTTGGTGAGACTCAAAATCCATAAGGATGTTCAAATCACAGACGACGCCATTGCATCAGTCAAAACAAGCGGCATGATTGGAGATAAATTTATCAAAATTACGCCGGGCGGCTCTGATATTATACTTCAGCCCGGCGAAACCATTACGGAAACTGAATCAGCTATTGACCTTGAGGAATTAATCAGTAAATATACTTTTGGGAGCGTGTAATTTGTTTTCGACCTTATCTGATATTCAAAGAGGCGCAATATGAAAAGGCAATCTGTAATAATTTTACTTATTCTCTTTCTTGCCCTTCCGGTTTCAGCTTCGACTCAAACTGATGGAGCCCTTGATTTTGTCAGGACCTCGGTAGACGAAGTACTCACCATCCTGCGTGACCCTGCCTACAAAGAGGAGTCGACCAGAGAGGTCCAGCGTCAAAAACTTAGGACCCTTGCGGAGATACTTTTTGATTATGATGAAATTTCCAGAAGGGCGCTCGGCAGAAACAGGAAGGCATTTACACCTGAACAGATGGATAAATTCTCCGGCCTGTTTACCAGATTTTTGGAAGATATCTACTTGGATAGAATCCAGGAATATACTGACGAAAAGGTAATCTATGGCAAGGCAACGATGCTTTCCAAAAACAAGGCAAAAGTGGAAACCAATATAGTAAAGGCATCCGAGCAGATCCTGATAAATTACAGAGTCATTTACAGACACGGAGAATGGAGGAGTTACGATGTCATTGTAGAGGGCGTGGGTTTGGTAAGGAACTACCGGAGCCAATTCAATAAGATCCTACAGAAAAAGACTCCAGAGGACCTGTTACAGCAATTACGTGATAAGGTCAACAAGGGAAAGCCCTAACGGATTAAACCGCTCTATTCAACGGAAAATGTGGAGGTGAGTCTTGAAGGTAAATCGCGCAGCTTTAATCTCTTTCACACTGGTATTTTTGTTTTTCTTTGCCGGATATGATGCCAATTGTCCAAAGGTCCTTGCACAGGGGACTTCTCTACCAGCAAATACTGGCGAAGAGACTGCCCCCCAGGATGAATACGATGACTGGACAGACGATTTAGAAGAAGACGAAGCAGTACCTTATGTACGTGACCCCCTGGAAAGGCTTAACAGGGGCATTTTTGTCTTTAATGATTTCTTTTACTTCAAATTTCTTAAACCCGTTGCCCGTGGTTATGGATTTATCACTCCTGAACCGGTTCGTATTAGAGTTAAAAACTTCTTTTACAACATCGGATTTCCTATGCGGTTCGTAAACGATATCTTCCAGATCAAATTCAAGAGGGCTGGACAGGGTACATGCCGATTTGTCTTTAACAGCACAGTCGGCATACTTGGATTTTTCAATCCGGCCCAAAAGTATCCCTGGCTGAACCCACCGCCGGAGGACACGGGACAGACCCTGGGTACCTGGGGTATCGGCAATGGCTTTTACATTGTCTTGCCGATTCTCGGCCCTTCTACCCTGCGTGATTCAGTAGGATTTGTGGGTGACTGTTTTCTTCAACCTGTCAGCTATATAAGACCTTTTTATATTTCCTTGGGCGCCAGATCATATGAAGTGGTTAACGAGACATCCCTTTCCATCGGCGAATACGAAGACCTTAAAGAATCCGCACTGGATCCTTATGCTGCTTTTAAAGATGCCTATATTCAGTACCGCGAAGAGGCAGTTAAGGAATAACTGACATGTACACAAAGGTCCTTGTTCTCCGCTTTCCGCCGGAGGTCACAGATAAACCCCTGATCTGTAATTTCAGTCGCAAATATGATCTGTCCTTTAACATACTTAAGGCAAAAATACTCCCTGGCCTAGAAGGCCTAATGGTACTTGAACTCACCGGGCACAAAAAACATGTAAGAGAGGGAATTCGCTATCTGAAGGATCTGGGTGTTAGCGTAAAATCCGTAGAACAGGAAATTCGCAGAAACGATGACATATGTTACCAGTGTGGTGCCTGTACCGGGATCTGCCCTAGTCATGCACTGTACATGGATCGAAAGACTATGGAAGTGATCTTTGACCCCAAAGAATGTACAGGGTGTGAACTCTGTGTAGCAGTCTGCCCTGTGAGGGCTATGGAAATTCGATTCAGCAAGGACAAAGTCCTGGCCTGATTGAGAATGCAGGAAAGCTCAAAGCTCAAAGCTCAAAGCCAAGAGCCAAAAAATAGATCTGTTCTAGTAGCCTTGAGCGGGGGGGTGGACAGCGCCTTTGCGGCCTATGATTTCCTTCAGGCCGGATGGCATACTGAGGCATTTTTTCTTGATATCCTTCCAGAAGGATGTCCCGGCACAGGTCTTCTTGCAGCAAAGAGTGTGGCAAAACATCTCGGCATCAGACTTCACTGTCTGAATGAAGCAGAAAAATTCGAGAACGAGGTAATCTCATATTTTAAAAAATCCTACAATAAAGGGCTAACCCCAAACCCCTGCGTAATATGCAATGACAGGATCAAAGTAGTTATTGGCCTGTCTCTGGCAGACTCGCTTGGTGTTAATTATCTGGCCACAGGCCACTATGCCCGGGCAAAAAAGTTTTTAAATAGTCAGACAGGCCTTTTCAAGGCAAAAGATCTAAAAAAAGACCAGTCATATTTTCTGCATCAGATACCTAAAGAGGCCATTCCAAGGTTGATATTCCCGCTTGGAGACCGCACCAAAAAAGATGTAATGAAACAGGCTGCTGAAACAGGCCTTTTAGCTTTAGCGCAGAAAGAAAGCCAGGAGATTTGCTTCCTGAAAGGTAATTACCGGACCTTTCTGGAAAAGAGAGGCCTTTTTAATAACCTGCCCGGAGACATTGTCACCGTAGACGGGAAGGTGCTCGGAAGACATGCAGGACTATATGCCTATACCGTAGGCCAGAGACAGGGTATTGGTGTCCCGGATAAAACGCCATATTACGTTGCTGCCCTGGACAGGAAAAACAACCGGCTGGTAGTTGGGAAAGAGCATAACCTCTGGGCAGGAGAATTCCTTGTGGAACATGTTAACTGGCTGGTGTCCCCTGATATTGCCCTTAAACAGCCATGTACAGTAAAGATACGCTATCGTCACGCAGGGGGCACTGCAAAGTTGGAACTTCTGGAATCCGGCAAGGTTCATGTCTGCTTTTTCTCAGACCAATGGGCCATAACACCAGGTCAGTTCGCAGTCTTTTATCTGGATGATCTGGTACTTGGGGGTGGTTCAATATGCGAGTAGCCCTTTACACCCTCGGATGCAAGGTCAATCAGTTTGAAACTGCCGCCCTGGCAGAGGGTTTTATCTCAAAGGGAGCGGATATTGTCAATTACACTCAGGAAGCTGATATCTACGTTGTAAATACGTGCACAGTGACTTCAAAGGCTGCCTATCAGTCGAGGCAGATACTCAGAAGACTGAGGCGATCCAGAAAAAAATCACGAATCATAGCCACTGGTTGTTATGTCCAGGTAGGAGCACAGGAAATCCTGGAGGCGGTTCCTGGCCAGGTATGTCTCATAGGAAACGGCCAAAAGGCGCAACTTGTAGACCTTGCCTTTGAGATCGAAGACGGCATGGAATTCTATGTCGGCAGTATTTCCAGAGTTACAACCATCGCGCCCTTTACTGTAAGACGCCAATTGGGAAGGACCAGGGCTTTTGTACGAATTCAGGACGGATGTAATTCCTTTTGCACATACTGCATCGTACCTTACGCACGAGGAAGGAGTAGGAGCCTTGCCCCTGAATTGGTGAAAAAACAGGTCAAGACCATGATTCGGGAAGGGATAAAGGAGGTTGTGTTTACCGGGATTCACATAGGTATGTATGGTGAGGACCTGCCGGAAAAGACATCTCTTCTGGACCTGTTGAAAAGCCTATGCACGGCCTTTCCTCAACTGAGATTTCGTTTAAGCTCCATAGAACCCTCAGAACTCACTCCGGACATAATATCATGGGCAAGTTCCACCCCAAATTTCTGTCCGCACTGGCACATTCCTCTTCAAAGCGGTTCTGATAAAATCCTGAAACGTATGAACCGTCACTACACCTCTTCTTATTACAGAAATCTTATTATGGAGCTAAGAGCTGCCATGCCTGATGCAGCCATAGGGGCGGATGTGCTGGTCGGGTTTCCAGGGGAAGATGAGTCTGCTTTTGAAAAGACAATGGAATTGATCTCAGGACTCCCTATTACATATGTCCATGCATTTCCATTTTCTTCCAGGCCAGGGACTGTTGCTGCAGCAATGAATGACATGGTACCCAAAAAAGAAAAGGCGAGAAGAGGCAAGGCTGTCAGGAATCTGGGAAACGAAAAAAAGCAGGCCTTTTACCGTTCGCAGGTAGGAAAAATATTTGAGTGCCTCGTGGAGCAGCAAGACAAAGAGACTGATCTGTGGAAAGGGCTTACTCCAAACTATATTCCTGTGCTGATTGAGGAAACCGGAAGAGGTCAGGCAGACCTTAAAAATCAGATCCTGCCGGTCCGAATCACAAAGGCTGAAAAGGGAATGGCTTTTGGCACATTATTAAAATAGCAATCCTATCCAAGTTCTCCGACACTGAGGCCCCTCACGTTTTTCCTTATGTATTCACTGTCTTTTATTACATCAAAGATGTTAGTACTATTGACGAGGAAGAGTCTTGGAACGTCTTTGTCTCTGAGCAGCCGGAGCGGCTCAAGGAAGGCAGGTTCAACCCCCATTGATGCCAAGGCATCCAGAAAGTCTGTCCCCTCAGCCTGGTCACTATCCATATCTGCCATGAGTTCATCCATGGCTTCCATGCCGTTCAGGATCAAGAGCCTGGCAATGGCCCCGATGATTGTGGTGTTACCACACATGCATGCCCACTTGGCTGCTTTTATGGAATAGCGGTTCCCGTTAAAGGAAATAGCCACACCTTCTGCGTTTTTAACCAGCTCCAGGGCCTGTACATCGGTAATACTGTCTCCTACGTAGAGTACTTCTGATAAGGTAAGTCCTGTCTTTTTGAGGCTATCTTCAACAGCTCTTGCCTTTTCAAAGCCGCCAACCGGGTTTACATCTGACAGTATTTTTCCGATCCGCATTTTTGGAATCTCTTCCCAAAACATGGTATCCAGACGGCTCACCAGTGCCTGGTTCTCATTGCTGAGATTTCTGATATTCTCTGCCTCTTCAGGCCAGGAAAGAAGGGGTTGGCCGGCAATCTCCGAAGCCAGTTCCTTAAGTCTGTTTTGTTCTTGTCCCGTGAGCTCATATTGGTCCAGTTCCAGAGAAGTGCAGTAGACCTGATCTTCAGGGAAACCGGATACCTTGCAGAGCGCCTGGAGATACGGACAATAGCTTGTGCTTATGATAAAAGTAGGCATCAAGCCGGCTATCTTTGGAAGCATATCCCTTGCCCCTGGAAGGAGTATCAGGGTTTTTTCTGAAAATTCTTCCATTTTTTTATTGGTAGCCCCGCAAGCCATTAAAAAGGGAAGGACCAGCTTGAGGGTGTCTCCTGCCTTGTAGCCCGGCCTTTTCTCTATATCTGCAAGATAATCGTCGTATTTGCTGACCCTGGCAAAGAAATTTCCTCCTTCAGGTATCAGGGCATCACAAAGCTCATAGGCATTGTCATTCTGGGTTATAGGGCCTTCACAGTCAATGTTGAGTTGAGGCATCTCCATACTCCTTTTTGGTAAGCGTTTACAGGTTCAGGGTTCAGAGGTTACATTGAAAGATGAACGTCCAACATCGAATGAAAAACGAACATTCAATACCGAACATTCAACGGCTATTTCTGTTTCTTTTCAGCCCTTTTGATACTCGTAACGAAAATCTTAATTAATTCTTCTGTTTTCTCTAAAATATTATTTAGTAGTTCAGGTTTTTTATTAGCAGCCTTTTTTCCAAATCATAATTCTGTTTTTTCATCTTTTCCCATTCGATGTTCGATGTTGGACGTTCGATGTTCGATGTTCATCTTTTCCGTAAGCCCTGAACTTTTGAACAGTTACTCATATTCTTATTCCTGTCTGGTCCAGAAGATTATCGACAAAAGACAACAAAAAAGTCCTTTGCTGAGGAGTTGCATAACACACACATTCACATCTTATCTTCTGGCGGCTCCTAACCAGCATCTCAAACTTCACCCATTTGTTTCCCAGCTCTATGGCTGCGCAATGGGGCTGGCAGTTCTTATGTTCATACTGTGTTTGAGAAAGGATATCATCTGGTATTTTAAGCCAGTAAAGCCCCACCATATCTGAAAGATCACAGTGTTCGTCCAAATACTCTTTAATTTTTTCAACTTCATCTGCTCTGAGTTCATCTACTACGTATTGTCGCATCCTGAAAAATCTCCTTGGGTGTAATTATTCGCTCTCTGCCAGGCAGCCGGCAGCCTTTTATTATAACCTAAATTAAGCGATTAGCCTTTGTATGTTTTTTTTACCACTACGAGGTATTTTCACGGTAAATTGAACCGCGAAGACGCTAAGGACGCTAAGAAATACTTTTTATCCAGCCGGACCGTTACCGGCTGGATAAGTATCTTCTTTGTGTTTAACTTTGCGTTCTTTGCGTCTTTGCGGTTAGCTATTAGTTTAATGATTACAGGATGTTCTTGCTATTACAAAATTAGGTATTAGCGGTTAGCGGTTAATTTGTTGCTGTTTTCCAAATAGGTTACTAACAGCTAAACGCTCAATTCAGGTCATAATAGATTGGTTCTTTTCCTGAACTGTAAGCGTTTACAGGGTGCTGCAGATGCGAGGCGTACGACGTACTCCCTGTACTTCAAGTGCCCGACAACAAAGCAGATGCGGTGCCCTGTGAACGCTTACAAAATCCTGCCGGGTTCGGCAAGCCAAGCAATAAGGCTGCGGGCGACATTTGTCGCAGCCTTGTTGAGTGCGGCCACGGCGCCTTGAGCATTCTGCGAGGATGCCGGCACCCTGGACACAAACTCTTTCGTTGCAATTACCTTTTTTGTCGTATTATCTATGACATAAAAACGTACCCTGATGACTCCTTCAGAAGTTCCGTCATCTTTGATATGGTGGCTGAAATCAAACAGAGTGCTTTCCAAAAGCAGATCGGCTTCTGAAGCGGAGGCGGGAGGAACCACAGCCCCAAACCGGCCACTTTTTTCCAAGGCAACCTGGAAGAGTATTTGCAGCAATCTGACCGGCGCATCACTCCAGCGGCTGTAAGCATAGCTGTTCTGGCCATACCGTGCATCAGTATAAAAGATTTCGGTGCCTGTAAGGGCTCGCGTTCCACGAACCGAAGCCATTTTAATAATAGTAGAATTCTTTTTTCCTGTTTCCTCTTGGGCTTCACTGCTGTCCCATTCAGGCGATATCGTATAGATGGAGGCGGGAGGAACGGTTTTGGTCACGCATCCTGCGAGCAGTATACAGGTCAATACGAAGACCATATAGAGCCTATTTTTCACTGTATCCCTCCTCTCCAGGTCCTGGCCGCGGCTGAGAGCGTTTGAATATCAGATCTCCAGGACTGGCTTCAATAGCGCGGGTTGTTCTTTGCAGATCTCCCACCAGAATACCCAATTCGTAAAGCAGTTTATTAAACGATTCAAGACTCTGTCGCGCATCTTGGCTTATATTACGACCGATGTCAGCATAGTTTTTCTCCAGGCCGTCGGCCATTTTCTCAACACTGACAGAGGCGTCTTCAACCTTTTCAAAAGCCCCGACAACGCGTTTCTCCATGACAACACCGTTATCAACGAGGTTCTGGAATCCTTGCAGTTGCCCTCTGATATCTTTGGCGAGGATCTTTGTTTCAGAAAGTATATCTTCAATGTTTTGCAGATTTTTCTCACTGAGCAGCCGGTCAAACTTGTCCAGGGCCATTGCCGATTTTGCAGCAAGTATGGTCATGGATTTATTGAGTCGTGCGTAGGTTGAAGGACTTGCAGGAATGACAGGAATCTCGTCTTTTGTTTTGCTGAACAGCGGAGCGTCTTTGCTGCCCCCTTTGAGCTCAACAAAGGCCAGCCCCGTTATTCCGAAAAACTCAAGCGTGGCCGTGGTGTCCACCTTAACTTGAGTATCATGTTTGATTTTCAAAAGAAGTTCCACCTCTTCGGAATTTTTCGGATTTATACCTATATGCTCCACAGTACCTACGTCAACGCCCCTGTATTTAACGGAAACATCAGCGCTCAATCCGGAAACCGATTCCGACATATAGACATAATAATGGTCATATTCCTGTTTGCCGCTATATTTGCCTAGCCAGTAAATGAAAGCTATCAGACCTGCCAACAACAGAACAACAAAGAGTCCGACAATCGTATAATTGATTCTACCTTCCATTCCGACTCCTTATCAGCCCCCGCTTTCCCCCGAAGAACTTTTTGATAACGGGATGAGTATTTTGTCTGACCTCATTAAGAGTGCCTTCCGCAATCACTTTCTTTTCGCCCAGTACGGCAAAACGGTCAACTACAGTCCAGATGGAATCAAGATCATGGGTTACCATTACAACGGTTAAACCAAGGACCTCCCGCAGTTTAAGAATCAAATTGTCAAAAGCCTCTGCGCCCACGGGATCCAGCCCTGAGGTCGGTTCATCAAGAAACAGCAGCTTCGGGTCCATGGCCAACGCCCGTGCCAATGACGCCCGTTTGACCATGCCGCCACTCAGTTCCGCCGGATAGAGATCCGCTGCATGTTCAGGAAGACCAACCATATTTATCTTCAGGCGCACGATATCCTGGATTAGTTTCAAGGGGAGATCAGTATACTCCTTGAGCTTTATCCCAACATTTTCCCTAACCGTGAGAGAAGAATAGAGGGCGCCAGCCTGAAAAAGCACACCCCATTGCCGTCGCAGCATGGTTGCACCGGCACGGGTAATGGTCAAAAGGTTTTGACCAAGAACTCTGATCTCTCCGGACTGGGGACGCTGCAGCATGATAATCTCTTTCATTAAAGTTGATTTCCCTGATCCGCTGCCGCCAAGAAGCCCATAGATTTCACCCTGGCGCACATTCAGGCTGATGCCGTCATGGACCACGTTTTTGCCGAACCGGGTCACAACATTTAAAACTGTGATAACGGTGTCACTCAAATGCCAAGCTCCGTTAATATTACTGAAAAGAGTGCGTCACATGCAATCACCAGGAAAATAGCGTTAACAACACTGATGGTGGTGTAACGTCCTATGCTTTCCGTACTTTTTGAGACCTGAAAGCCACGGAAACAGCCGACGGAGGCGATAAGCCAGGCGAAAAACGGACCTTTACCAATACCAATCCATACATGCTTCATTTCAAGAGCAGTCTGCAACCGGTGGAGAAACTCGGCATAAGAGAGGTGCAGATGGACATGAGAGATAAACATGCCGCCAAGAATACCGACTATATCGGCAAAAAAAATCATAAGCGGCAGGGCAATCATCAAGGCCATGATGCGCGGCAGCACGAGAAAGCGGTGGGGATCAAATCCCATGGTGCGCATGGCATCAATCTCTTCAGTTATCTTCATCACGCCAAGTTGTGCGGTATAAGAGGAACCGGTACGACCGGCCACAACTATGGCAGTGATAAGTGGGGCAAGTTCCCTGGTGACCGAGATGCCGATCATGTCCACAATGAAGATATGGGCGCCGAACTTCTCAAGCTGCACAGCGCCCTGGTAGGCGATCACAATCCCGATTAAAAAACTGGTCAGGGCAACGATAGGCATTGCGCGCACGCCGGCATCTTCAATATTTTTCACAATTGCGCCAAACCGGATGGAAAACGGATTGAGCAAAGAGGTAAGAAAGATCACAAAATTTTCGCCGACAAAAGAGAGAAATGCCGCTATATCCAGCACAAACGCCACTGAGATTTTCCCTATTCCGTTAAAGATCCTCAGGAAACGGGAGGAAAAAGCAGGTCCGACCACAGGATGTCCGGGTGCATACTCTCGCAGCAGCCGATACATCTTTTCATGCTCATCCTTGGCGCCAATGACTTCAATGGAGCAGTTGTTGGACTTCAGCAAATCGTAATAGTGGATAAAAAGCATCATACCTGCCGAATCAACACGCCCAACATCAGAAACATCCCACTGGATGGATTCATTGCGGGTCTTCTTTGAAAATTGCTCTAACATCCCGGCGGCATCCCGAAGGGCATCAATCGTCCAATTGCCGGAACTCTTGAGCAGTATTAATCCATCAGTACTTTTAAGGTGTCGTATGTGTGCCTTTTGTGACTGGGTTAATTGCATCAGCTTACTATCCGTCTTTTCAAAATCGCCACTCGATATCGATCTATTGTTCCCCAACCCTCAGCGACTGCTGAACGCTTCTGCAACGACCAGCCACTGGATATCTTGCTGTCCTTATTAATGCTCCTTGGCTTTTATCCTCATGGACCTCTTTTGCATAGCTTCCAGGGAGATTAACGATTTAGTCAGTAACGTTAAATCCGATAGTGGTCCAAGGTCACTGCTGTCATTTTTTTCATCAGGTACTCCTTGGTCTATACATTTCTAGAAAAACAAAAGCTCAGGAACATCATCAATGGCACCCAACTGTCGGGCTTTTTTCAGATAGGTAAGAAACCCCTGCTGGTATTCAGGGCCAAATTCAAATTTCAGCGTTACGAAATAATTTTTCAGAAAATCTTTTGAAAAGACGTCCCAACGAGCCGCTTCTTCTGCAATCAAGTCAACGTATTTTTTGCTCATCTCCATGGAGTGCTGAAAAGCGTGAATGACTTTCCGGACGTTTTTCGGATGTCTGACGGCATAGTCCCTGCGAACACACCAGACGGCATACACCATTTTCTTCCCAGTGAAAGATTTCCATTCTTCGCCGAGGTCATACAAGTGATAACCTGACGGTGCTTGGAGTGCCCTCAGGGCGTCATCGCCGATCAGCAAGGCCGCCTGGGCCTCTCGGAACATTTGGCCCAGATCCGGCGGGCATTCAAAATAGGTGGGGCGCAGTCCATATTTTTTTTCTATGATGATCCGGATGAGTACCTGGGAAGTGGCTGATGTGTTGGTCAGGGCAACGGTTTTTTTATCCAATTGCTCAATGGGAACTTTGCTGATCAACAAAATGCTCATTACCTTGCCGTCGGAGCTGATAGTCAGATCCGGCAAGAGAAGCAGTTCGTCGGCATGCCTGGCGTATTCGATTGCCGGGACCGGGCTGATATCCAGTTCATCGGCCAGCAATCGACGACACAGGGCCTTGGGGCTATCTTTGAAAAGGTCAATATTGAGCACCACCTGATTTTGAACCAGACAATGATACAAAGGCAGACTGTTGAGAAATTGAATGTGTCCGACGCGTGGTTTCATGGGTTTTCTCCTTCTGTGTAGGGCATCCTCATTGGAATATCAGATAATTGTAGTGAGATCTCCTATCCTGACTTCCTGGCTCTTATACCGGATTGCGCCATTAGAATCTCTTGAATTTAAGATGATTATGCCACCAAAAATTATTATAAACAGCACGATGGCCAGGCTAATCCATAGCTTCAGGTGCCTCTTCCACCCCGAAGGCTGATCTATACCCAATGTACGTTCCAGAAGGCTGTCTTGTTTTTGATTCATTATGGTCACCTTCCTTATTTTTTCGAACAATTAAAGAGGGTTCCAGCGATTTCCAGCCCCCGCCGAGGGCCTTGTAAAGACGAATCAGGTTTGAAGTTACTGTGCCTTCGCTGCCGGCCAGTTCATCCTGGTAAGATTGAAGGGAGCGGGTTGCATCAAGAACATCGCTGAAATCTACGAGCCCTGCATTATAAAGGTCCCGGGACAATTCATATGCACGCCTCGCGGACAATACAGCAGCTTTCAGCGATTCCAGCCGAAGCTGTTCCCTGGCATAGGCCGTAACTGCGTTTTCCACCTCCTCAAGAGCGATGAGCACTGCTGATTCATACTGGACCAGGGCCTGTTTCTGGCGGGCAGTCTGCACCTTGATATTCTGCCGGATGGCTCCCGCATGGAAAATTTTCCAGGAAACGCCCGGGCCGATGCTCCATGTTCGTCCGGCCCATTCCCAAAAATTGCTGCTGGAAATGGATTCAAGCCCGATGCTGCCGGCCAGACGGAATTTGGGATAGAGATCTGCCGTGGCCACACCGATCCTGGCCGTCCGGGCCGCGAGGTTACGTTCTGCTCTGCGGATATCCGGCCGATGACGCATGGTCTCCGCAGGGATTCCGACTGCCACCATTACCGGAGGCACTGGAATCGGTTTTGCCTCCGCCAGTTCTCTGTGCATTGCGCCAGGCTTCTCGCCGAGCAGGACGGCCAGCCTGTTTTTTGCCTTTTCCAGGCCAGTCTCCAGCGTCGGGATCCGGGAACGGGTGCTTTCAAGAATATAGCGAGACTGCTGGACGGCCAGTTCATCAATGAGACCCGCTTTGTAGCGTAAAAGATTCAGTTCATAGATATCCTGCTGGGCCTTCATATTTGCCTTGATGGCAGCCAGGCGGGCCTGATAGGTCCGGGTATCCACATAGTTCAGCGCTACTTCGGCAAGCAGGCTTACCAGCACGTCGTGCAGGTCTTCCTGAGCAGCTTCAAGGTCTGCCTGTGCCGCTTCTACTGAGCGTCGAACACCGCCGAAAATATCCAGTTCCCAGCCTGCGTCAAAACCGGCTTGGTAGAGTTTGCTCTCCGTTCCGGTACCGCTGTTTTCGCTGCTCCGCCGTTTCGAGGCCGAGCCGCTTGCATCCAGGGAGGGGAAAAAAACCGCTTTCTCAATGCCCCGCAGTGCCCTGGCTTCACGGACCCTGGCACGGGCATCTTTTAGGTTCAAATTGCCTTTGATGGCACGCTCCTCCAGACTGGATAGTTCTTGGTCGTTGAGAGTGGTCCACCAGTTGGCCATGGTTTCAGGATTCAGACGATCAGCGGTCAGGTCGCCCTGAAGTTGGGTGTGCCATTCTTTTGGTGCCTGGGGCTTTAACCTGGCATAGTCCGGCCCAACGGCCGCGCATCCGGCCAAGATCAGGATGATGATCGCGGCAACCGGGATAATCAGTGTACAGCGCGCCCCCACGCCAACCTGCCTATAGTGATGTCGTTTGAACGCTATGGATCTCATGGTTATTTCCATTTGCAACACATTTTTATTAAATAGTATAGGAATTTACATTTTTTTGACAGGATCAACAGGATAAAAGTGAATCATGTAAATCTT
This sequence comes from uncultured Thermodesulfobacteriaceae bacterium, assembly GCA_964646435.1. Lineage (GTDB taxonomy): Bacteria > Desulfobacterota > Dissulfuribacteria > Dissulfuribacterales > UBA3076 > UBA3076. The sequence continues at coordinate 28,651 of CAZYEJ010000006.1, read as the reverse complement.
GTTCATCCAGTCAGGATTCCTTATTGTCCCGCGGACGCGTGCGCCAGGCAGTGCCCTTTTCACGGAACGTCTGAAAGGCATAATAAAGCGCCGGGATCAGAAAGATACCAAACAGCGTTGACGCCAGCATGCCGCTGAAGACAGTGGTCCCGATAGCCCGGCGGCTGCCCGCGCCTGCGCCCGTGGCGATTACCAGAGGCGTCACACCCAGAATAAAGGAAAAGGCCGTCATCAAAACAGGACGGAAGCGGATTCGTGCTCCCTCCACCGCGGCCTCGGCCACGGGCAACCCTTGTTCCCGCCGGTCTTTGGCAAATTTCACGATAAGAATGGCGTTTTTGTTGGCCAGACCCACCAACAGCACCAGGCCAATCTGGGCATAGATGCTGAGGTTAAGCCCTACGATCCACAGACCGACTAATGCCCCGAGAACAGCGACAGGGATCGAGGTGATAATGGATAACGGGATGTTCCAGCTCTCATACTGACCCACCAGAAAAAGATAAGCAAAGACAAGGGCCAGGAGGAAAAGGATCGAGACCTGGCCAATGGCTTTCCGTTCCTGAAATGACATTGCTGACCAGTCATAGGCATATCCCTCGGGCAGTGTCTTGGCCGCCACCCGTTTCATCGCCGCCATGGCATCCCCGGAACTGAAACCAGGAGCTGCTCCACCGCTAATCTGGACGCTGGTAAACTGGTTATAACGGTTCACAATCTGGGGGGCCAGGACCGTGGACAGGGTTACCAGACTGTCCATGGGCACCATCTTGCCTTCATTGCTGCGTACGTACAGTTTGCCAATGTCTTTTACCGTGTCGCGGTAGGGCGCATCGGCCTGGACCTTGACCTGATAGACTCGTCCATAGAGGTTGAAATCGTTTGCATATCTTGATCCAAGCTGGGCTTGCAGGGTTTCGTATACCCTGCTGACCGGCACCTTAAGCGTTTCAGCCCTGGTGCGATCAAGGTTCACGAAGATCTGAGGCGTATTGGCCGTATAGGTACTGAAAACCCTCATCAGGGCCGGATCCTGGTTGGCGGCTATGACCATTGCTCGGGTTGCAGCGGCAAGTTCTTGGGGGCTCTGGTCCCCCAGGGCCTGCAGCCGAAAGTCAAACCCGCCGGTCATCCCGAGGCCCTGGATGGGCGGGGGGACAAAAGCAAAACTGTTGGCCGAGGAGATGGCAGCCAGTTTTCCGTGGGCCTGTCCTACTATAGCATTCAACTGCAAGCCCGGACTGGTGCGCTTATCCCAAGTGTCCAATATCCCGATACCAAATCCAACGTTTTCAGCATTCCCGCTGAGCAGGCTGAATCCGCTTACCCCAATGACATCCTGGACACCCTTAATGCCTTTGATCTCTTTGGTGATCTGTTGCATAACCTTAGCCGTGCGGTCCAGCGCGGAGGCCTCGGGGAGCTGAACATCGAAAAAAAAGGCGCCCAGGTCCTCTTGGGGCAAAAAGCTGGTGGGACGGGTCTCAAACAAGTAGTAGGAAGCGCCGAATACACCGACTAAAATCAGTAGTACTACGACCAGCCGTCTTATCAGCCATGCAGACCCGGCCACGTATCTGTTACGTGATGCATCGAGCGCCCTGTTGAACCAGGCCAAGGGCCCTCGCCGGATAGGACTTTTCCGCCTGAGCAGGACAGCGCAGAGCGCAGGGCTCAGGCTCAGGGCGATGATTGAAGAAATGACCACTGACGTGCATAAGGTCATGGCAAATTGTTTGTAGAGTTGCCCTGTGATGCCCGGCACAAATCCGACAGGGACAAATACGGCCAGCAGAACCAGGGTGGTGGCGATGATGGGCCCTGTGACCTGGCCCATGGCCCTGATGGTTGCATCTTTTGGGCTGAGGTTTGTCTCATGTATGACCCGATGCGCATTTTCCACCACCACAATGGCGTCGTCGACCACCAGACCGATGGTCATGATCAGGGCAAACAGGGAAATAGTATTGGCGTTAAAGCCAAGGGCAAACAGCACAGCGAATGTCCCTATCAGCGACACTGGAATAGCCACGGTGGGGACGAGTGTGGCCCGCCAATCCTGCAAAAAAAGGAAGGTTACGCCTACCACAAGGAGAAAGGTGATAAACAGCGTCAGCTCAATCTCATGGATGGCTGCGGAGACATACTTGGTAGTGTCGTAAACGATCTGGTATTGAACATCGCTCGGTTGACGCTGGGCAAGATGTTTAAGCTTGGCCCTGACCTCCTTCATGGTATCCAGGGCATTGGCTTCTGAGGACCTGTAAACCGCCATTCCCAGGGTCGGGGCGCCGTTTAGGATCGACTTGGTACCGTAAGACCGGGCACCAAGTTCTACACGGGCAATGTCGCTGATTCGCACCAGACCACCTTTGGCGTTAGTGCGGACAATAATATTTTTGAAATCTTCAACTGCCTTAAGACGACCCTTGGCCCGCAAGGTATACTGAATTTGCTGGTCATCACCGGCAGGCATTGATCCGATCGAGCCAACTGCCGCCTGGACATTCTGCTCACGGATGGCGGTGATCACGTCATCCGCGGTCATACCCATGGAGGTGAGACGCTCCGGGTCCATCCAGATACGCATGCTGTATTCGAATTCCCCGAAAATAAAGACATCACTTACGCCGTTAATACGTACCAGGGCATCCTTTATTTCCCGGCTTGCATAGTTGCTCAAAAAAAGTTTGTCCCTGGTGCCTTCGGGAGAAAAGAAACAGATCACCGCCAGCATATCCGAAGAGCGTTTACGTATATCTATCCCCTGCTCGGTTACATCTTTCGGAAGCTTGGGGGTGGCGAGTTGCACCCGGTTTTGAAGGTTGACCTGGTCGATGTCCGAATCGGTGCCTACAGCAAAGGTTACGGCCAGTTCGTAGCGTCCGTCATTGGAACAAGTGGAGGACATATAGAGCATGTTTTCAACGCCGTTTACTTCCTTTTCAATCGGTGCGGCTATGTTGTCGGCCACGACTTGGGCGTTGGCTCCCGGATAGACCGCGGTCACCCGGATCTCAGGAGGGGTGATCCGGGGATACTGGGCCACGGGGATGTTCAGCATGGCAATCAGCCCGGCCAGGGTGATAATAATCGACACCACTGCAGCCAGGCGCGGGCGTTCAATAAAAATTCTGGAAAACATGCATCACATCCTGTTCTGTTCGTCCTCGGTAATGGTTTTTACAATCTGTCCGGGCCGAACTTTCTGCACTCCCTGCACAATGACCATTTCTCCGGCCGCCAGCCCTGATTCGACGGCCCATTGAGTGTAGACAACCGGCCCGGTAGTGATGCGACGCTGGATGACCTTGTTCTCGCTATCCACAACCAGCACATATCGCCCATCATGGTCTTCCTGGACGGCTGCCTGCGGCACCATCGGCAGTTGTTTGCCCTGACTCCGGCTTATCAGAGCGGTGACATACTGTCCCGGCAGCAGCAAACCGTCATGGTTGTCAAATATAGCCCAAATCGCAATGGTGCCGGTCTTGGCATCTACTATATTATCCACAAAATCCACATGCCCGGCGGTTTTAAGGATTTCGCCGCTGGGTAGTTTGATACGGAGAATCAGGGCATACTTCTTTTTGTCCGGCGAGGAGTCGCCAATCGTCGCCCTGACGGCCGAGAGGTCATTTTCACTGATGGAATACATCACCCGGATCGGGTCCAACTGGACAATTTGCGCCAGAGGCCCTGAATCAGGCCCAACCAGATTTCCTTTGGTGAAAGCGGTCCGCCCGATGCGTCCCTTGATTGGGACCCTGACCATAGTGTATCCCAGGTCAAGTTCGGATAGATCGAGATCGGCCTTGGCCTCCTGGAGCTGCGCTCTGGCGTGGAGTTCGTCGGCCACGGCATTGTCGATGTCTGTTGCGGACACCACTCCAGAACGAACAGTTCTGACCCGTTGCAGATACTGACGGGCCCTGGTAAGGGTCGCCGTTGCCTGGTTCACGCTGGCTCTATCCGCGTCAACCTTGGCCTGGTAAGGTGCCTGTTCGATGACATAGAGCAGATTTCCGGCATTGACATCACTTCCTTCCCTGAACTTGACCTGTTCAAGAAAACCCTCGACACGGGCCCGCAGGTCCACGCTCTGGATGGCCTCCACATGGCCCACGTATTCCGCCGGCGGGTTGACATCCTGCTCTGTGACTGCCGCAACCGTCACCAGCGGCGGTCCGCCGCTGCCCTGATTCGGCGGATCGGCCGTCGCGCTCCAGGGAAAAACCGATGTCAGCAAAAGGGCAAACAATACAAAATATTTCGTTTTCATCATTTGGCCAGGACTCCCTTGAGAAACATGTCCCTGATCACCGGAATGTTAGCTCCGTATGGATGCTGCTCCGGGTCTTCCAGACAACAGAAGAGAAATGCATTGGTGAGACCCTCCAGGGCTACGGCCATGTGATAGGGATCCATCTCGCGAAAAACCTTTTTACGGATACCGGTTTCCAGTACAGAAGCCAGTTGCAGGATGAATTTGTCATACAGCTTGCGGATATCTTGGTCAAGCCCGGCCTTGATATTGAAACTCGCGCCGCGCGTTTCTGCAAAATAAAGGCGTAATGCTGCAAGGTTGTGGGCGAAAAGCCGAGCCTTGGCGGCAATGTAGTCGTCGATCACGGTAAGGACATCGTTTTCCTCGGAAAGGACCCTAATAAGGACCCGGTGGTGTTCCTCCGCCTTTTCCATCATGAGGGCCTTATAGAGATCTTCCTTGTTTTTGAAGAACTTGTAGAGAGTACCTATGGCAAACTCGGCTCTTTTCGCAATCTCGTGCATTGAGACGTTATGAAATCCCTTCTCCGAAAAAAGCTCGAGCGCAGCAGCAAGCATCTGGCGACGATGCCTTAGTTTCTCTCTTTCCCGACGTGAGAGTTTCTCTTCTTGCATTATTCGGCCTCCATACCAGACACCATGAATCTGACGTCATATTAAATAAAGTGACTTACGATTCACATCGTAGAAGGAAAAATTTTGTTGTCAAGCGAAAAATTAAAAAATTTTCAGAGACTTTTGCTTTCACCTCCTCGCCTTGGCCTGAATTTCAGCGCGAGACTGAGCGATTGATTAATATCCCGTGGCTTCGCCCAAAATTTGCTATCTTTTGAGGTTTGAACTTGCCACGCAGATAGGGTTTCCTGAATTCCTCCTTGTCCAGCAAAAAGAGAATGTAACTGATGTGCCCGGAATATCCGTTGGAGTCAAGCTGTTGAATCTTTTTCACTATCTGCCTAGCCGAGTTTGATGCCTTGCGGTGAATGGTAGGCGATGCACCATCGCACTTTTTGACTGAATAGAGCCACCTGCAGCTAAAAGGACGGATATCGTAGATCATGCAGGTCTTGTTCGCCTTAAGAAAGGCGCATCGAGAAAGCTCTCCGTTTTCTCTCTGCATCTTGTTTCGAGCCAGCCTGACCTTTATTTCCGATTTTAGTGGCTCTTCAAACGTGGCCATCCGATCAAGGATAATAATGCCTTCAAGAGTTGTAATATCAATATTACCAACGTTTATACAACAATCAGCACAGCCCTTTACACATGCCGCTGATTTTTTAAGCTCGGCCACGTCTTCTTCATACTGGTTATATAGCTCCTTTAGTTTTTTCCTTTTCTCTGTTTTCATTTTTTATCCCTACATATATCATAGGCGTTCACAGGTTCAGGGTTCACCTTGTTAAATTTCCCGAGGAGAATTATATTTAATAGGATGAACCGTTGTCGAAACTTAAAATTCGAAATTCGAAATTAGGTAATGTATTTACATACTTGTATCTTTTCCAATTTCAAATTTCACTGCCAAAATACAAGATCAACAAAGTGTAAACTACTTTTGACTTGTCGTGAACATAAAATTTCCCATGGGTATCGTCCGGCTGTTTTCAACACCTCCTATTAGCGGAGTTGGGGCTCTTCCTGTTTTTTTTATTGACACTGGAAAAAATGTTTCGTATCGTATGTTTTACGGATGTATAGCTGGAATTAGCTATATGTAGGTCTATAAGGCTATCAAGTGGCAGATCTGTAAATAAAGAGGCTACAAATAGTGCCTCTTTTTTTTGTGGTTAAGCCCTTGAGGAAACATGACACTCTGTATGGATCAGAAATTACCTGCATGGCGGATCCTTTCCGTTTGGGCGTTTCGAACCCATGGCAAGTGCAACACACATGGGTCGAAAGAGCCCATAGTTTTTAGGAAAGGAGGTAAAGAGCATGGCTAAAGGAACTGTAAAATGGTTCAACGATCAAAAAGGCTTCGGTTTCATCTCTCAAGAGAATGGGCCTGATGTCTTCGTCCACTTCAGCGCCATTGAGGGCAGTGGATTCAAGTCCTTAGAAGAAGGGCAGACAGTGGAGTTTGATGTGGTTGAGGGCCCCAAGGGTCCCCAGGCGTCCAACGTGCACGCTTAGTGCCGGTTGGACTCGGAAATTAGCACCGAAAAGCGGGTTTGCTTTCGAGGACCCGCTTTTTTCGTTTTATTTTTCCAACCAATTTTATCTATAATGACCCTTAAACCCGAGCAACCACTAAAACTAAAAGTTTGTTTCATCCAAAACGACTATTAATGAATAGCAGTTGCTCTTAGAGGAATGTATTAATGAAACTTTATATTGGGAATTTGCCCTTTAATACCACGGAAGCAGAAGTTCGCGAAATGCTTGAGCAGTATGGGACTCTCGAGTCCTTCAATTGGATTACTGATCGCGATACAGGGAGACCGCGTGGTTTTTGCTTCGCCGAAATGGATAATGCCGATGCCGATGCCGCTATAAAAGCTCTTAACGGCAAGGACCTCGGTGGACGCAATTTAAAGGTAAACGAAGCAAGGGCACGAGATGACCGCCGCAAGAAGCGCTCCTGGTAAAAGAAGAAAGACGAATGCGCATTATAGCCTTTGGAGACATCCACATGGACTATGCCGGCGTTGAGAAGATCCCTGGGCTTTCAAAGGCGGATCTGGTTATAATTACAGGGGATTTTACCAATTTTGGAGGAAAAGAAGACGCCTCAACCGTACTTGATGTCATCAGGCGCATTAATCCCAAAATATATGCTGTCCCAGGTAATATGGATAAGGCATCAGTCGGGAACTATCTGGATGAGCTTGGCATCAATATCCATGGTAAGGGATTTGTCCTGGGGGACTTGGGAATCTTCGGTGTTGGAGGATCTAATCCCACTCCCTTCAATACCCCAACCGAGTTTTCTGAAGAAGAACTTGGGAACATTGTCAACAAGGCATATCAATATGTGGCACAGGCACCGGTCAAGGTCCTGATATCCCACACTCCTCCTTTCAACACTGCTGCCGATATGATTGGCGGTGAGGTCCACGTCGGCAGCACCGCCATCAGGAAATTCATTGAAGAAAAACAGCCTGATTTTTGCTTCACAGGCCACATACACGAATCCAGAGGGGAAGATCGAATAGGACGTACTCTGATACTCAATCCGGGGATGCTCAGAGATCCGGGCTGGATAGAGTTCAACAGTCAGGATGATGGGAGTTTTGTCGCGCGGCTTAATTAGTGTCTGATAGATAATACTGAATGCTGAATGCTGAATTGTGAAAGAAGATTTAAAAGGCATATACCTTAATTCAACATTCAACATTCAACATTCAACATTTATTGTATTGTGCACCGCAGATTGGGTTTTTTCAGCGGAATCAACCCTTACTTCACTTCCTCGAAGTCAGCATCCACCACGTCTTCATCTCCTCCACCTTTGCCACCTTTTTCACCTTTACCGGATGTATCTTCAGCCCCGCCTGCCTGAGCACCGGCAGCCTGCTGATACATCATTTCAGCCAGCTTGTGGGATGCCTGCATAAGCTCATCCTGGGCCTTTTTAATAGCTTCCAGGTCCGTGCCTTCCATGGCCTTTCTGAGATCTTTGATTTTATCATTGATCTGGTCTTTGGTAGCAGTATCTACCTTGTCTCCAAGATCCTGCAAGCTCTTTTCCGTGCTATAAATCAAGGTGTCGGCCTGATTCCGGACCTCCGCCGCCTCTCTTTGCTTTTTATCTTCCTCAGCGTGGAGTTCCGCATCCTTGGTCATTTTTTGAATCTCCTCCTCGCTGAGACCACTGGAGGCCTGGATCCTGATAGACTGCTCCTTGCCAGTTGCCATGTCCTTTGCTGACACATTAAGGATGCCATTGGCATCTATATCAAAAGTGACCTCTATCTGAGGCACTCCACGGGGAGCCGGCGGGATTCCAACCAGCTCGAACCGTCCGATGGTCTTGTTGCCTGATGTCATCTCACGCTCGCCCTGAAGCACATGGATGGTTACTGCATTCTGATTGTCACCGGCAGTTGTGAAGATCTGGCTCTTCCGGGTTGGAATAGTGGTATTTTTTTCAATCAGTTTGGTCATGACCTGACCAAGTGTCTCAATACCAAGGGACAGGGGAGTTACATCCAGGAGCAGTACGTCCTTGACTTCGCCTTTCAGGACCGCCCCCTGTATAGCCGCCCCTATTGCCACGACTTCATCAGGATTAACACCTTTGTGAGGCTCTTTGCCGAATAATTCTATGACCTTTTCCTGAACCTTTGGCATACGAGTCATGCCGCCAACCAGTATAACTTCGTTTATGTCAGCAAGAGTAAAACCTGCGTCTTTAAGAGCTACCTGACATGGACTTTCAACGCGATCGATCAAATCTGCCACCAGGGACTCAAGCTTGGCCCTGGTAAGCTTAATGACCATATGCTTCGGACCACTGGCATCAGCCGTAATAAAGGGTAAGTTAATCTCAGTCTCCAAAGTGCTTGAAAGCTCGCACTTTGCCTTTTCAGCTGCTTCTTTTAGACGCTGAAGGGCCATCCGGTCCTGTCTGAGATCCATGCCCTGTTCTTTCTTGAACTCATCCGCCAGCCAATCGACTATCCGAAGGTCAAAATCTTCGCCTCCAAGAAACGTATCTCCGTTAGTGGACTTTACCTCGAAAACTCCCTCACCGATCTCCAGTATTGAGACATCAAAAGTGCCTCCGCCCAAGTCAAATACGGCAATTTTCTCTTCTGTCTTCTTATCCAGACCATAGGCCAGAGCTGCTGCTGTAGGTTCGTTTATTATGCGCAGGACGTTTAATCCTGCAATACGGCCGGCATCTTTGGTTGACTGGCGCTGACTGTCGTTGAAATAGGCCGGCACGGTAATCACCGCGTCGGTTACTTTCTCTCCGAGGTAATCATCAGCAGTCTGTTTCATCTTGCTGAGTATCATGGCTGAGATCTCAGCAGAACTGTGCTGCTTACCCCCTATTTCTACACACGCATCTCCACTTGGACCCTGGACAATTTTAAAGGGAGCTATATCCTTGGACTTCTGGACTTCTGCATCACCAAATTTTCTGCCAATAAGCCTCTTGACTGCAAAAACCGTGTTTTCTGCATTGGTAACTGCCTGCCTTTTGGCCAGCATTCCCACCAATCGTTCACCTTTATCTGTAAAGGCTACTACCGAAGGAGTAGTTCGTCCGCCCTCGGCATTATTTAGAACCTTGGGATCACCTCCCTCCATGATGGCCACACAGGAGTTGGTAGTCCCCAGGTCTATGCCTATTACTTTCCCCATGTTGAAAATCCTCCTTGTAAAAAAGTTTCAATATAAAAAGTTAGATCTAGTTGTAATTTTACTGTTCCTAAAACTAAGCACTAGTTTCTTCTTGTCCACTCCCCTCTGTTGCATTTTTTGATACTATTACAAGAGCAGGTCTCAAGATCCTTTCATGAAGCGAATAACCTTTTAAGAGCTCTTTTATCACTGTATTTTCTTCCACTCCCTCATGCTCTTGCACAGTAAGGGCCTCATGCAGATTCGGATCAAATCTTTGCCCTTCTGCACTAAAGACCTTGAGACCGAAACGTTCCAAGGTCTTTAAGTAGCCGGATATGGTCAGATCAAGCCCCTCTATCAACTTATCAAAATCCCTTAAATCCTTGGCTGAGGTCATGGCTCGTTCTAAGTTATCAAGAAAAGGTAGCAGTTCTTTGGCAAAGGATTCTAAGGCATATTTCATATATTCCGATTTTTCCCGCTCTATCCTTTTCTTAAAATTTTCCAGATCGGCAGCCATTCGCAGCACCTTTTCCTGACATTGCTCGAGTTCTGCCTCTCTGTCTGCTAACTTTTGGGCCAGATCATTCTCATCGCCACCTGCGCTCTCGATCTCTTCCTCTCCAGTTGTCTGCTTTTTTTCCATATCTTTCTTGTCCATATTTCACGATTCCTTAAACTTTTCGCCCAAAACCTGGGCGGTATATTCAACCAGTGACACTGCACGGGCATAGTTCATGCTAATCGGACCAACAATACCCAGGCTCCCCAGGGGACTGCCGCTTCCAACATAAGGAGCCAGTACCATGCCGCAGCCCGGCACCTTATTTCCAAGCCCTTCAGATCCGATATATATTTGCACTCCTCTTGAGTCCAAACACCTATCTAAAAGGGTCAAAAGGGCCTTTTTCTCTTCAAATGTCTGAAGAATTGCCCTGATACGGGAGACATTCGAAAACTCCGGTTTATCAAGAAGATTGAGTCTGCCTTCGATAAAAACCTCTCCCTGCTCAGTTGACATCTTCATCTGATCAAGGAAGTCCTCTAAAAGGACGTCAAAGATTTTCTTTTCTTCTTTTAGTTCCTCTATAATCATAGACCTGAGTTCTTCCAGGCACATGTGGTCAAGCTTGTTGCTGATATACTGGGAAATTTGCTCCAGTTTCTCCTCCTGGATGTCATAATCGATATGCACAAATCGATTTTGCACCGTACCGGTGTCAGATACACTGATGACCAATATCAGACCCTGCCGGATTCGTAGAAATTCAAGGTGTATCAAGCGGTCACAGGTAAGCCGGGGAGCACTGACTACTGCTGCATGTCCTGAAAAAGATGCCAGTAGTTGAACAGCACGCTTCAGGGTTGCTACCAAACCAGCAGACCTGAACATTAAACCCTTTTCTATAGCTACCTGGTCACTCCAAGACAAATCTTCTTTATCCAAAAGGAAGTCCACGTAATAACGCAGACCTGTCTCAGTTGGAAGGCGCCCTGCTGATGAATGGGGCTGGAACAGCAGACCAATATCTTCAAGGTCGGCCATGGCATTACGGATGGTAGCAGGACTCAATCCAAGCCCGGCTTTTTTGGCAACAGTCCTTGACCCTACCGGTTCCGCGTCATTTATATAAGCATGAATGACGGTCTTCAGTATCTCGCGGCTTCGTTCAGATAGGTCAATGTTTGTATCCATAGGTGACTTTTCTCGCAAGCATTATTAGCACTTAATAATACCTTGAGGTACTGAAAGACACTAATTCTGACCAAAGGCTGTGTCAACCGGAGAAGCGCAAGAGGCTCCCCTTAACAAAACTTTCCTTTATAATGTCCGGCTGCTATTGAAAACAAGAGTTGAATCATCCTTCGGTTTAGTGTAAAGAACTCCGGTTTGAAATACCTTGTGTACAGATGCCCGTGGAGCCGCTTGAATTATGCCTGTATATCTACTAACCGGAGACTTGGTCTTTCCACCTCCCGAACTTGCCAGAGAAGACGGACTTTTGGCTGCTGGCGGGGACCTGAGCATCCCGAGGTTAATTCTCGCATACCGTCAAGGAATATTCCCCTGGTACAACCCTGGGGAACCAATATTTTGGTGGTCCCCGGATCCAAGGTTGATTCTGGAGCCCTCAGACCTCCACGTATCCAGACGTCTTAAACGAATCATTCGGCAAGGACGCTTTCAAGTCACCCTGGACCACGCCTTTAAGGAGGTTATAAGGGCCTGCTCAGAGACCAGAATAAAAAGGGGCGAGGGAACCTGGCTTACCCCGGAAATGATTGAGGCATACACTGACCTTCACTATCTAAGGAAAACCCATTCAGTAGAGACCTGGCAAGGGGATCGACTCGTTGGTGGACTTTACGGGATAGCAATGGGCAGGGTATTTTTTGGTGAATCAATGTTTACCAAAGTTTCAGATGCCTCAAAAGCAGCATTAGTGACCCTTGTACGCCAACTATCTGAGTGGGGCTTTGCCATGATTGATTGCCAGGTTACTAGTTTCCACCTCTTAAGCCTTGGCGCAAAGGAAATACCAAGGTCTTTTTTCCTGAAAAGACTTAAAAAGCTGATTGATATCCCAAGCGAGGCTCCAGTTGGCAAATGGAGCTAAAACAATTGTAAGCGTTTACAGGGTGCTGCAGATGCGAGGCGGAGGATACGCAGACGTACTCCCTGTACTTCAAATGCCCGACAAACAAAGCAGATGCTGTGCTCTGTGAACGCTTATGGTTACTCAGATACTAATGCTCACTCCTACTGAAGCAAAGAAAAACCTCTCACCAAGTGCATTGTAAAGCTTCGCTCCATTCTCAAGCCCGGTACAGTGGGCAGCTCCCAGCCTTTTAATACCAAACTCTTCAAGGTTGGATAACGTAATGCCGAACTGGGCAGGATCTGCAGGGCCCAGATGGGTACCACCCATCACAGTGTGGATTGGTCGGCCGGGGAGATTCTTCTGTATGTGCCTCAGAATATTGATGATCCCTGCATGGGCACAGCCGAGTATTACAAAAAGGCCTTTCACCGTGTCTATCACTACAGAAAGATCATCTTTCAAAAGATCCTGAACCCAGCCAGCCTCAGGGTCTCTCAGTTGCATATTCGGATCAGGGGGTTCAAAGTCGGTTATCCTTGGAACCATACCGGTCAGGTATACGCCAGGATAGATCTCCCTGAACTCTTCCACATCGACAAACCTGGCTCCGATAGCCTCAAGATACTCCTTTTTATATCGAAGCCCTATTTCCCTCAGGACATCTCCCTTTTTCCAGTATCGCACAAGAAAGATGTCGGGATGGGCATAGACCGGCCTAGGCCCTGAAAGTCCCAGCACTGCCGGAAGCCCGGATGTATGATCATAGTGCCCATGGCTCAAAACTACAGCATCAATTGACCTCAGGTCTTTTCTCAAAATCAGGCTGTTAGACAACACACCAAGGCCCTGGCCTGTGTCAAACAACATGCTATACCCTTCAGTCTCAACATAGCAAGACCAGCCATGCTCCCCGATCAATCCAGATGGACCGAAGACACTATTTTCGCATATTACAGTTAGTTTCAATTGTGAAATCATGTTCAGTTCCTCTAATCTGATACCATCGTGCACGGTCCAACATCAGACCATTCGCACTTCAGGGATGACGAAAACCACCGGCATGAACGTTTGGGCTGATTTTCACAGGCAGGTATCAGCTAAACTCCACTATGACCAAAGCCTCCCTCGCCCCTTGCGGTTGTGGGCAATGAATCCACTTCTTGCCAGCTTGCCTGCCAGACCCTGGCAAGGATCATCTGGGCTATCCTTTGTTCTCTCTTGATGGTGACAGTCTCCGGTCCGAGATTAATTAGTCCGACTTTTATCTCACCGCGGTAGTCGGCGTCAATAGTGCCGGGTGCGTTAACTACTGTCAGACCGTGTTTGATGGCAAGTCCGCTCCTGGGCCGGATCTGGAATTCATAACCATGTGGCAGAGCTACTGCAAGACCTGTAGGAACAAGACCTATTTCCCCTGGATGCAGTAGGATATCGTGTTGGATCGCTGCAGCCAAATCCATGCCTGCTGATTGCCTGGTTATGTAATGAGGAAGAGGAAGGTCAACTGCATGGGGCAGGCGTTTAATCTGTATAACTACAGATAGTTCTTCCGGTGATCTAATGGACACGGATTCTATTGGCACTTCAACAACCTACCGAAACTGTAAGCGTTTACAAAAAATAGACCTGTGCGATTAGCTACTGGCCGTTAGCTTTTTAACAGCCAGTCTTTAATACAAAGCGTTGGTATCCTTCACGACAAGTCAAAAGTAGTTTATACTTTGTTGGTCTTGTATTTGTGCCCACCATGACAGCGCTTATTGTTCGAAAAGTATAAACTGCTTTTGGGCCTTCTTGAAGGATGCCAAAGCGTTTACCTAACAGCTAATGGCTGGCATCCTAAACTTAATGTCAAGCTCGTAACTTCTCAATAACTCAGGGTAAGATATCTGGATTCCGGCTTTCGCAGGAATGACGGGCATTCACATCCAAACGTCATTCCTGCGAAAGCAGGAATCCAGCAAATAGTCGCAAAATGTAATCTACCCTAACTTATTGAGAAGTTACTCAAGCTTTATATAATCTGCTGACATAATTATACAATGTATTAAACTTAGAAAATTTAACTGACGAAAATTTTTCAAGTTTTCTGCGCTTAGTCCCTTTCTTATTATTGTTTATCATCTTTTTTGCTATCAGATACATTTTATATCTCCTTTTTTGTTTATTATGTTGTCATAAAAAAAAGATACCCCGCGGGAAGCCACGGGGTATCTCGAACTGCTAAGGAACGCCGCAAACGGCGTGGGATCAAATCCTCAAAAATCTAATATTTTTCAAAATAGCCATTTTACCTATATCTGTCAATATAGATTGGATATTTTATGAGCTGCCTGCAAAAAAAACTTGCAGGCTTATCATACCTTCCAGGCATCTCCATCCGGGGTCGGCCCCAGACAGACCAAGGCAGAGCCACCTTTCAGACACTGTGCTGCCATCTGCTTTATGTCCTCAGGGGTAACTGCATTAATTTTGCTTATCACCTCATCATATGAGACGAATTTGCCAAAATTTATTTCATTTTTTGCCAAACGTGTCATGCGGCTGTCTGCGCTTTCAGCAGAGAGCAACAATCCACCCTTGATGTGATCCCCGGCAGCCTCCAGTTCATCGTATTCAATAGATTGATCCGCAAGCTTTTTTAACTCCCCGTTCATTAGCTCCACTGTTTTCGAAAACTGTTTTTCAGAGATGCCTGCATAAATTCCCATCATCCCTGTATCCTGGAATGAGGAGGAAAAGGAATAGACTGAGTAGGCAAGACCCCGTTTTTCCCTTATCTCCTGAAACAGCCGGGAACTCATGGATCCGCCCAGAATGACGTTAAGCAACAGGGCCGGATAGCGTTGAGGGTCTGAGGTACATTGTCCTTCATAGCCCATCAGTACGTGAAGTTGTTCCAGGTCTTTTTTGATAAATTTGACCCCAAGGTGGGGTACAGGCCTGGAATGAGATGAATGGCCATTGATAGACACCAGGCCTCCGAAAAGTTCGTTTATCTTGGCAACAAAAGACTCATGTTCCAGGTTACCCGCCGCAGCGATCAGGACCTTTGGACCTACATAGGCCTCAGCTACAAACTCCTTCAAGGTCTGTGAACTTATTGCTCTAACGTTTTCAACAGTGCCGAGAATGGATTGTCCAAGGTTGCTTCCTGGCCAGTAAAATTTGTTAAAAAGCTCATGTATCAACTCATCAGGGGAGTCCTCAAGCATGCCGATCTCTTGCATTATGACCCGGCGTTCTCTTTCCACTTCCTTGTCGTCAAATCTGGAATGGAGAAAAATATCAGAGAATAAATCCAGGACCCTGTCTAGATGGATATCCATTACCTTTGCGTGGAAACATGTGATCTCTTTAGAGGTAAAGGCATTGGAAAATCCACCCATCTGGTCAAAGGCCTTGGCAATGTCCAGGGCGGTACGCCGTTCAGTCCCCTTAAAAATCATGTGCTCAATAAAGTGGGAAATGCCTGAGTTGCCAGCATTTTCGTCCCTGGCTCCTATAGTAACCCACATACCGATTGATACCGAACGGACATTGGGCATGCGCTCAGTAAGCACGCGGATGCCGTTTGTAAGGACGGATTTATTGTATTGCTGGTTCACTTTTAAACAGTATCTCCCTGTTCGTCCATGACAGCCTTGCGGCTGAGCTTGATCCTGCCCTGTTGATCTATCCCTATGACTTTTACACGGACTTCATCACCTTCGGCAAGTATATCCCTTACATTTTTTACGTGCCTGTTCTCTAGTTGGGAAATATGTACCAGGCCGTCGGTGCCGGGTAATATCTCAACAAACGCCCCAAAGTCCATAATCTTTTTTACGGTCCCAAGATAGATTTTCCCGACCTCAGCCTCTTTTGTGAGGTCTTCGATCCTTTTGATGGCATCTTCTGCTGCTTTTCCTGAAGAGGAAAAGATGTTCACCTCACCTGAATCATCGACGTCTATCTTTACGCCGGTTTCCGCTATTATGCCACGTATATGCTTCCCCCCAGGACCAATAAGGTCCCGGATCTTTTCCGGGTTGATATTGAGGGTAATGATCTTAGGTGCATACAGGGAAAGGTCTTTTCTGGGATGATCTATCACCTCTTTCATCTTGCCCAGAATAAAGAGTCTCGCATCTTTTGCCTGCATAAGCGCTTTGCTTAAAATATCCCGGCTGATCCCTGAAATCTTGATGTCCATCTGGAGCGCGGCAATCCCTTCCGCGGTCCCTGCTACCTTGAAGTCCATATCGCCCATGTGGTCTTCATCTCCCAGGATATCAGAGAGTATAATGACCTCGTCATTCTCCTTTACAAGGCCCATCGCAACCCCTGCCACCATGTCTCGAATTGGAATGCCGGCGTCCATCATGGCAAGTGTCCCTCCACAGACAGTAGCCATCGAGGATGAGCCGTTTGATTCCAGAACATCTGAGACAATGCGAATAGTGTATGGAAAATCGTCCGCAGGAGGTACTACTCCGGCCAACGCCCGTTCTGCCAGTACTCCGTGGCCGATATCTCTTCGTGCCGGACCCCTCATCGGCCTGACCTCGCCTACGCTGAAAGGGGTAAAATTATAGTGCAGCATGAAGTGTTTATAATGTTGTCCCGCGGGTGACTCTATCCTCTGTTCGTCATCAGAGCTACCAAGGGTTGCCACAGCCAGCACCTGAGTTTCTCCGCGGGTGAAGACCGCTGAGCCGTGGGCTCGGGGGAGTTCTCCTACAGAGCAGGAAATCGGCCTGACTTCATCAAAAACCCTGCCGTCGATCCGGCGCTTTTCTTTTGTGATCAAAGTGCGCACCAGCTCCTTTTCAAGGCCCCTCAAGCACTCTGATATTTCCTGTTCACGCCCGGAATGGACTTCAGCCAATGCTTCCTTAACTTCTGTTTTGAGGCGTTTTATTTCCTGAACTCGTTCGACCTTGGAGGGTATCTGTATGGCTGCCAGCATCTTCTCCTGGGCAATTTCCCTGACCTTGTCCGTAAGCTCAGAGTCTGAATCGGGTTCAGGGACAGTCATCTTGGGCTTACCCGCCTTTTCAATAAGCTCATCCTGGAGATCGAGCAAGGGCATCAGGGATTCATGACCGAAAAAGATAGCATCCAGCACTTCCTGTTCTGAAAGTGTCGCGGCCCAACCCTCCACCATAACTATTGCGCTTCTCGTACCGGCAACAATTATGTTAAGATCGGAATCCGAAAGTTGCGTTTTGGTGGGGTTAACTACGAATTTGCCTTCCACCCTTCCTATTCTCACGCCGGCAATAGGGCCGTCAAATGGTATGTCTGAGATACAAAGGGCTGCGGATGCCGCAGTAATGGCAACCACATCAGGATCGACCTCTACATCTGCAGAAAGCACCGTTGCTATTATCTGTGTGTCGTAGGCGTATCCATCAGGAAATCTGGGCCGAAGTGGACGATCTATAAGTCGTGAAGTCAGAGTTTCTTTTTCGCTGGGTCTTCCGATCTCCCTGCGGAAATAATTCCCGGGTATTCGACCTGATCCGTAGAACATCTCCTTGTAGTCTACCATGAGTGGCAGGTAGTCTATCCCTTCTCGTGTTTTACCAGAGGTTACCGCTGTTACCAGGACAGAGGTTTCCCCTAAGCTGGCCAAAATGGCGCCGTTGGACTGCTTGGCCAAACGTCCTGTTTCAAAGGAGAAGGCCATGTTATTTATCTGTGTTTTTAATTTTATCATCGTATTACTTGCGGATTCCAAGCTCCTTTATAATTTTCCTGTACCGTCCCACATCCCGGTTCTTGAGGTAATCGAGCATCCTCCTTCTCTGGCCTACAAGTTTTAGCAGGCCGCGTCTTGAGCCGTGATCCTTCTTATGGATCTTGAAGTGCTCGGTGAGATAGCCAATACGGGAACTCAACAGGGCTATCTGAACCTCAGGGGACCCAGTATCAGTCCCGTGGGTCTGGAAATTCTCTATAATTTCTTTCTTACGTTCCGGATCCAACACCACCTATTTTTTCCTCCTTCATTATAACTACGATTTGATATTTCTTATTTAATTTGTAATACCATATTCTTTTGGCCAGACTTTTATGGGACGCAGTATTTTATGGCCATCCAGTTTTAGCGCTGTGGGCCATGCCACCACGGATACCAGATCTTTTTCCTGCAGGCTTGAACCATTTTTTATGTAAGGCGGCCTGCAAAGAAGAAGACGCAGATAAGGTAGCTCCGTATCTGACTTATGGCCTTGCGATTCCATTAGATCCTTGAGCCTATTTACAAAAATTGGACGTCCATTCCTTAACTCTGTTGCCATCTCATTATCTATATCAATGGCAGGGATGTGAGCCAATGCCTTTCCAATAGGAATAAGGACCTCTGAAAGCCTTTTGTTCTTAAGAATTTCGTCCAGGGTCTCCATTTCCAGGGCCTGCTCTATGTTGAAAGGTCCACTTCGGGTCCTTCGCAGTCTCGTCACATGACCGCCACAACCCAGATTTGACCCTAGGTCATGTACAAGTGACCTCACATAGGTACCTTTTGAGCAGTGTACTCTGAAGTCCACCTCGGGTAACCTTATTTCAAGGATCTCAAAGAAGAATACCTGCACCGGCCTAGGCTCTTTTTGGACCATTATTCCCTGACGTGCGAATTTGTATAACGGTTTCCCTTTATGCTTGGCGGCTGAAAATGGTGGAGGCGGCTGAAGAAGCCTGCCTGTAAATTCTTTGGCCGCCTCTTGTAAAGAGATTAGGTCAAGACTTGGGGGTAAAGGTTTCTGCTCCGTGACTTTGCCTGCTGCATCGTAAGTGTCGGTGGCTATTCCAAGGAGCATAGTCCCTTGATATACCTTGTGACCTGCCATAATAAACTGGACGATCTTTGTCGCTCGTCCCAGACATATGGGCAATACACCTGTGGCAAGTGGATCAAGGGTACCTGCATGCCCGGCTTTTTTAACTTTAAGCCTTTTGCGAACTTCCTGAACCATTTGGAAGGACGTTATGCCGAATGCCTTGTCCATTACCAGGATACCATCAAGCATCGGCTGTTTCCGAGCCTTCAAGATAGGCATTTATTTTATTCAACAGGGCCTGTCTAATTTCGGCTGCTGTCCCGGTCTTGCGGAAACCTGCTGCGTGAAAATGCCCGCCGCCTCCGAATTTTTTTGCCAGCTTTGCCACATTAAAGAATGATTTTGACCTCATGCTGACAGATACCTGCCCGGCATAGACCTCTTTTATGAAAATAGCAACCTCTACTGTATCTATACACCGGACATGCCCTACAAAGTCATCTGTGTCGTGCTCCGTTGCTCCGCTGACACGGAACATCTCAGGAGTGGCCTGAAGAAGACCTATCTTGCCATGTCCCCTTACCTCAATAGTCCTTAATACAAGGCCTAAAAGGTGTTGCCTGCATAGAGAATATTTTTGATAAAGATTGTTCGCAACGGCATAGGAGTTTGCGCCGTGGGCCACGAGATCCCCGGCCATCCGGAAAGCTGTTTCATTCGTATTACTATGACGGAAACACCCTGTGTCTGACAATATGGCAGCATAGAGATTTGTGGCGATGTCTTTTGTTATAGGCCATCCAAGTCCTTTGATGATCCAGAGGACTATGGCCCCTGCGGCAAAAATGTCCGTAGATATATAGCTTATGCAATGAGGGCGTTTTGTTCCCGAAGTTTGAGCACAAAACGGGGCCTGGCTCAAGTGATGATCCAGAACCACAATAAGCGAGGCCTGTTCTATAAACCTTTGTGCCTGCCTTCCGATCCTGTGGGGTTCATTGCAGTCAAGGACCACAAGAGTGGTTTTTTCAGGCAACGGATCGGCCACTTCATTGACCAGGTACTGAGAGCCGGGGAGAAATTGAAGTGAAGCCGGTGAGGGTTCTTCTATGAAAAGGGTTACGTCTTTTCCTGCATCCTTAAGGGCAAGGCCCAGGCCCAATACAGAACCCAAAGCATCTCCGTCCGGCTTGATATGACAGGTCAAAAGGAGACGATCAGATGCATTAATGGCATCTACCGCGGCCTTCAGTGTCTTGGTGTCTTTGGGTAAAACTTCAGTCACAGTGTCTCTCAATTCTCTGTCTGTTGGCCGGTTTGCACACCGGCAAGGAGTCTTTCTATCTTTTCCTGGTCATCCAGACTCCGGTCCAGTTGAAAATGCAGTTCAGGTATCCGCCTGAGGTCAAGGCGGTGTCCCAGTGTTCGCCGTATGAAGCCCTTAGCCTTATTCAGTCCTTTCAGCACGGATTCCCTTTCAGACTCATTCCCAAAAACCGAAATAAAAAACTTTGCGTTACGGAGGTCTTCTGAGACCTCTACCTGCATTATGGTCACTAGCCCTTGGATCCTTGGATCCTTAATTTCACCAAGCAGCATGTCTGCCATTTCTTTCCTGAGAAGATCCTTTATCCGCTTGGAACGGGGGAACATGCGGGGCATAGTTAGTCTTCCTACTTTCCCATGTTAATAATTTCGATATCTGTATCAATAATCTCTACCAGACAGGTCCTTTCAATAAATTCCAGGATCTTATCCAGGACAGAATTGATTATTGGCTGGCTGTTTCCTATTGTGGATATTCCTATCTCCGCCCTTTGCCATACATCGTTCATGGCTATTTCTGATACAGCAACATTGAAACGGCTACGCACCTGGCCAATCAAACTCTTAACCACACGCCGTTTTCCCTTTAGCGAACGGTTTCCGGGCAGTCTCACCCTGAGCCTGATTATCCCCACGATCATTTATCGGCATCCTTCATTCACCAGTTTGCACTTTCTTCAAAAAAACGTGCGTTATCGAATTGGATACGGATGCTGAAACTGGAAATTCGAAATTAGGTAATGCATCTGCATCTTTGTGTTTATCCAATTTCAAATTTCCTTCTCTCCGGCCTTATATAAAGATTCTCCAAGGACCGGGGCCTCCTCTTCTATTATATAGACCTCTATTATGTCCCCTGTTTTTACGTCATTGAACCTTTCAAGGCCGATTCCGCATTCGTACCCGGCCTGGACTTCTTTTGCGTCCTCTTTAAAGCGACGAAGAGACGCTATCTTGCCATTGTAGACTACAACGTTGTCTCTTAAGAGCCTGGCCTGAACATTTCTCTGGATCAAGCCATCCAGCACATAGCTCCCTGCCACTGTACCGACTTTGGCAATGTGGAAGACGTCACGCACCTCGGCGCGTCCCAGGGTTTTTTCCTTATAAACAGGTTCCAACAGCCCGACCATGGCGCTTTTTATCTCCTCCACGGCATGGTAAATGACGTCATAGAAGCGGATGTCCACATGTTCCCGCTCGGCCAAGGCCTTTGCCTGCGGGCTGGGTTTTACATTGAAACCTATGATAATTGCATCTGAGGCAGATGCCAGCAAGACGTCGGATTCGGTAATGGCCCCGATACCGCTCCTGATAAAATTCACCTTTATCTCTTGAGTACTGAGCTTGCGCAATGCCTCCAGAAGGGCCTCCACAGAGCCCTGAACATCTGTCTTGAGTAATATGTTGAGTTCTTTGAGTTCCTCCTCCCGGAGTTTTTCAAAGACATTTTCCAGACTTACCTTGCTACTCTTGAACAGTTCTGTCTCTCTTATCTTACGTTGGCGATACTCAGCCACTTCTCTGGCTTTTTTGTCGTCAAAAAGTACTGCGAATTCGTTCCCCGCCTCCGGCACGCCGGAGAGACCCTGAATTGCCACAGGCATGGATGGGCTGGCAGTCTTTATCCTTTTACCCTTGTCGTCGAACATGGCCCGTACTCTGCCGTGGTGTATGCCGCAGACCAAAGCATCACCTATGTGCAGCGTCCCTTCTGAAATCAGCAGGGTAGCCACAGGGCCACGCCCCTTGTCCAGCTTCGCCTCTATCACGTGACCTCTGGCAGGCCGATTGGGATCTGCCTTGAGTTCCATCACCTCGGCCTGGAGGGCCATCAACTCAAGCAGTTCTTCGATTCCTGTTTTTTCTTTGGCTGAGATGTTGATGCAAATAGTCTCTCCACCCCAATCCTCTGGAATCAATCCCAGTTCAGCAAGTTCCCCTTTCACCTTTTCCGGATTCGCCCCAGGCTTGTCAATCTTGTTGATTGCTACAATGATGGGCACCTCGGCTGCCCGAGCGTGATCTATGGCCTCACGTGTCTGGGCCATTACGCCGTCATCCGCTGCCACCAGTAGGATCACGATATCAGTAACCTTGGCCCCGCGAGACCTCATAGCTGTAAATGCCTCATGGCCCGGTGTATCCAGAAAGACTACTTCCTGGCCGGAGGGAAGTGTGACGTGATATGCGCCTATGTGCTGGGTGATGCCACCCGCCTCCTTTGAGACTACATCCGCGTTGCGTATGGCATCCAGGAGTGAGGTTTTCCCATGATCTACATGGCCCATGATTGTAATCACAGGAGGTCTTGGCACAGGCTTGCCTTCCTGGACATCCTTCATGTGGACCAGGTCCTCAGCCACGGACTTCTTCTCCAGCTCATAGTCAAATCCGGATGCCACAATACTGGCTACGTCGTAGTCGATAGACTGATTTACCGTGGCCATTACGCCCAGCTCCATGAGCTTCATTATAATGTCTCCTGCCTTGACGCCCATCCGCTTGGCAAGCTCACCTACCTGAACAGTCTCATATATGGCAAACTTTCGTTTGCTTGCTTTGGGAGGCACAGTGCCGGGCTGGAGGACTATTTTCTTCTTTTGTCCTGAATCGCCATGGATCCCGGAAATCCTGGTTTTCTTCCGGCCGGATGCTGTGATATTGCTTTCTTCTGCAAAAACTTTGTCTATATGTCTCTGTCTTCCCCTTCGCTTGGGAATGACCCGACGCTTTTTGAGCGATCCTCCCAACTCCGACATCTGGACTACTCTTTTGCCCTTTTTTCTGTCCTTTTTCCCAGGGACTACGGAAATATCAACTAAATTGGGCGACGGTTCTGCATGAGGTGCATCCGTGTGAGAGGGCCTTTTAGGCCGTGGGGTAGGCCTTTTAGGTCTATTGTTTGGCTGCTTAGGGATTTCAATCTTCGGCCGGTCAAGAATTTTTACAAAGCTTTTGTGCCTAGCGACTTTGGCCTTTTTTACAGTCTTGGGTTTAGAAACGCCTTTAGGCTGGGCAGGCTGTTTTTCAGGCAGGGGCTCTTCCACTACTTCTGTTGCGGTCTCGGTTACCTCTTGCCCTGATTCGATTTCTAACTGTTCTGCTTCAGTAGCCGGGGCTTCTCCCCCAGCCTTAATTTCTTCCTCTTTCCCGGCGACGGGGATAGCCCCTTCCGCTTTTTCCTCCATCACCGCAGCCTCTTTCACAGATACCTTAGGAACGACCTTCTCTTCAGATTCAGTTGGATGAACGATCTTTTTGAGGGTAATTTTTCGGTGCCTGAGACGTACCGTGGTCCTGGGCTTGGCCTCTTGCTCTTTCTTTTCTGCCGCATGTGCTTTGTCCTTGAACTTGCGACGGATATCCCGAGCCTCATAGTCCTCAAGCGCACTCATGTAGTTCTTGATGTTGTAACCAAGATCCATAATCTTGGTCGCCATCTCTTTGCTGGCTATTCCGAATTCCTTGGCCAGCTCATGGACTCTGATTTTAGCCATGCCTGTCTTTAACCCCCGGCAATATAACTCTGCCTAAAAGAGCCGATTAGGCTCTCAATTAGTACATCCTGGATTGACTTGTTCATTTTTTTTGTTATTACCACTATTCATTTTATAATTCTACTGAGAATACCCTATCTGAGGCGTTGCGTAAAAGCTAAAAGGGTTGATTACGATAGCTCTTTGAGCTTTGACCTTTGACCTTTGGACTGATTTCAGCAGAATCATTCCTCGAGATCTTCGTGCAATGTGTCCGGAACATTTTGAGCAAAATTACTTTGAGACTCGTGGTCCTCGGCTTTCTCTTCTATCTTAGGCAAATCCTCTTTTTCGGTTCCGGTCTCTTCACTGCTATCTGTTTCTTTGGCCAGAGCATCCTCTTTTCCAGTTTTCTTTTCCTCTATCAGCTTTTTGGCCTCTTCCACCAATGAGTTTATCAACTCCGTACTCAGATTGGTTTCCTGTGTAAGTTCATCAGGATCAGACTGAGCAAGAAGTTCAAGTGAATTAATGCCCAGGTCATAGATTTTGTCCGCTATGTTCTCTGTCATAACGGATATCTCTAACAATGAATAATAGTCAGGATCCTGGTAGTGTTGATAGCGGGTCTCACTCCTTACATCTATTCTCCAACCCATGAGTTTGGCGGCAAGACGCACGTTTTGCCCCTGGCGTCCGATGGCAAGAGAGAGCTGGTCATCCGGCACGATAACTTCCAAGGACAGGTTGGAATCATCTACTATAACCCTGGAACACTCGGCAGGGGCCAAGGCATTGTAGATATACTTTGCCGGATCAGGACTCCACGGCACTATATCTATTTTCTCGCCCCTGAGTTCCTGAACCACTGCCTGGACCCTTGATCCCCGCATTCCCACACAAGCCCCCACGGGATCCACATCAGACTCGCTGGAGCTTACAGCGATCTTGGATCTGCTTCCGGGTTCCCTGCTCACTCCCATGATCTGAACTATCCCATCGGAGATCTCCGGCACTTCCAGCTCAAAGAGCTTAATCAAAAATTCCGGATGGGTCCTGGATAAAACGATCTGGGGCTCCCTTTGTGTATCTTTCACTTCTATGATGTAGGCACGGAGCCTATCACCACGGCGGTAGCTTTCGCTGGAAATCTGCTCAGATGTGGGAAGGATAGCTTCTGTTCGCCCAAGGTTGATTATGACATTTCCCCTTCCATAGCGTTGGATAATGCCGTTTACGACTTCCCCTTTCCGGTCCTTGAATTCCTCATAAATAAGATCCCTTTCAGCAGTCTTCATCTTTTGGATGATGACCTGTCTGGCTGACTGGGCTGCTATTCGCCCCAGGGCTGAAATATCCATTCTGGTGCCGATACAGTCCTCCAATTCACATTTGGAGTCAAGCTCTTTAGCCTCTTCCATGGAAATTTCTGTTTCCTTGTCATGAGCCTCTTCTACTACAGTACGATATTGAAATACCTCAATTTCTCCTTTGGCATCGTTAAAATTGACTTCCAGATCAAGGTGTACACCGTATCGTTTTTTGACAGCCGATTTGATTGCCTCCTCAAGGGCAGCGATAAGGATATCACGGTCCAACCCTTTTTCCCTGCTTACCTGATCTATGATCATCTTGAGTTCTGAACTCATATTTTATTCCTTGTATAAATTTAGCTGCCTACAGCAGAACTTTTCTGACAGGATGAACATGATTTACATTTATCCTGACTATCCTGTTGATCCTGTCAAAAAAATGGAAACTCCTATACTATTAAATTATGTCCAGCCGTGCCTTGGCTATCAGCTCAAAAGGAATATTAAAGATCATTTTCTCTGAGGAAACAACAATAAAATTTCCCTTTATCCCATTCAAAATGCCTTTAAAATTTTTGCGGCCTTCTATTAGTTCCCTGGTCTTGATCAAGATCTTCTGACCGGCAAAACGTTCAAAATCATCTTTTTTCTTGAGCGGTCGATTAATCCCAGGAGAAGACACCTCCAGATTGTATGACCCCGGCACGGAATCCTTCGCTTCCAGGAAATCGCCTGCCAGATGATTGATGTATGAACAATCATCGATTGTCACTCCACCAGGTTTATCTATAATAAGCCTCAGGATTACACCCGAAGGCTCGCGACCATATTCCACGTCGATCAATTCCATGCCGGCATATGCCACCAATGGTTCAATAAGGCCCCTTACGACCTCTGCTTGTTGTCCTCTATTTTTTTTGTTGAGTACCATAAAAAAATAAAGTGGGCTTAGCCCACTTCATTAGCAGAATATTATTGATATTTGTACGTTACTACCAAAATACCAAAAAAACCCCACTAATTGAAGTAAACATCCGTCTCAGCCGACCCAATATCGACATAAGCAGGCACAAACCTCAAAAAGGGTTGGAGCGGGCGACGGGGTTTGAACCCGCGACCCCAAGCTTGGGAAGCTTGTACTCTACCAACTGAGCTACACCCGCTTGTAATCCAAACGCATATTAAGAATGAAATAGAAAATGTCAAGAATTTCGAGAAGCTCTGCTTCCCCAAGGCCACAGATTTTGGGGATATCTTGTCCGTCGGCGAGATTTTTGGCTAAGTCGGCCTGATCCTTTGAAACCAGTCTACTCGACCGGAATTACAACGCCCATTTTACAGCAACCCACAGAACTGTGAACGCTTATCCAAAAAGATAATCACTTAGCTCGGCATGTGAGCTGAGTACTGCGTCCGCTTCAGACAGGTATTCTTCAGAAAGGGTGGTGGTGAGGGCAACACAATGGAGGGCAGCGGCCTTGGCAGCCATAATGCCGGCAGGTGCGTTTTCCACCACAAGGCACGCCTCCGGACCCTGTCCAAGGGCTGAAAGGGCCGCCAGAAATGGATCCGGAAATGGTTTTCTTCTGCTGACCTGATCTCCTGTGACAATGTGGTCCATATAGCTTTTGATCTCGGATGGAAGGACCTTTTCGAGAATTTCCACGTGAGAGCTTGTTACTAGGGCAAGTTGCCACCCGGCTTCGCTGAGCCGCCTCAGGATCTGCGGCACCTCCGGAAACGGCTTGATCATGGACTGGTAACGGGCGACGAATATCTCCATCTGACGTTCCAGAATTTTATGGAACATATCAGCATCTATGAAACGCTCATTGTCCTGGAAGATCGCCGCGGCTGTATCAGGCTCAATTGCACCCTCATGGAGGTAAAGAAGCTCAGCAGAAACTGAAAAACCTTGTTCGCACAGGGCCTCCTGCCAAGCCCTCACATGATATGGCATGCTGTCAAGAATTACCCCGTCCATGTCGAACAATACGGATCTTGTCATGTCTCTCGGTGTATCATTTTTTTCTCAGCCAGAACGGACCTTGCTGCTTTAAGACCCTCTTCCGCCATGTGGCCTCCCGGAGAAGGCGGTACTTCTGTGCCGTATATGAGGTCGACAATCTTCGCAGGATTGATTACTTCAGCCGGTGCTGCGGGCACAAATCGGTCTTTTTCCCCATCAACTCCCCTTAGCAGGCCCTTACTCAAAAGACTTTCCAGGACGCTTACTACACATGAATCCTGTTGTTTCAGACGCCGGGCGAGGCTGGTCCGGTCTGTAACCCGCCTTTCATGAAAGTCCGCCAGTGTTGTTTCCATGATGTCAAAGGCAAGAGCCAGCCGGTTGCTCGGGCTCAGCATCGTGCCTTTCCAGAGGTAACTGCGCCGGACCTGAACTGCAAAGGCCATTTCCGCACCTGTCAGAAAAACCACCCAACCCGTCTGCATCCAGACCAGGAAGAGTGGAAGTGTGGCAAAGGAGCCATAGATTGCGTTGTAACGAGCCACACCTATCTGAAGCTTTATGTAGATGACCTGTATCAGGAGCCAGCCTATCCCACCGCAAACTCCACCTATCAGGGCAGAAGAAATATTCACCTTAGTATTTGGAAAAAACCTGTATAGTATGGTGAAAGTGGCTACCAATAAGACTATTGGCACCATGTTGAGAAAGAAAGGTCCCATCCAGGTTCCAGGAAGCATGCCCTGAAGCCTGACCAGAAGGGCCTGGCTCTGAAGAGTTGCCATAGTGGCCATTACTGTATTTATGCTTACCGGAAGCAGAATCATAAGGGCTAAATAGTCCATAATTTTCCGGCCGATCGGCCGGCTGCTCTCTGCCTGCCAGATGGCGTTCATGGCCTGCTCGATGCTGCCCAGGACAAAAATCGCTGCGATTACAAGCCCCAGGATTCCAAAGGCGCCTAATGTAGCGAAGTTTGTACGATCCACGTAATCAAAGATCTGGTCCACTGCATTTCGGAGATGGACAGTAAGGCCCTTTTGGGCAGGCTTTGCTGCTATTGCCGTATCCGTATCAGGCTTAGGCGCAGGAACAGGTCCGGCAACAGAGGTGATTTGTCCCTCACTTTCTTTGGCTACAGACAACTCAAACTGGTCAATAATTTTATAGGCAGCCTCACGCATCTGGTCTCCGGCGCCTAGGCCCTTTAACACTGCGGTACCCAGAGCGAGCATTGGGACCAGAGACAGGACCACCGTATAGGTCAGAGCACTGGCCCTAAGGGTTATAACATCACGCCGGAATTCCTGGAATACTATAAGATGAATCCGTATGACTATTCTTAAGAACTTTAGCCATTTTTGCTCATCAGGCTCAGGAGTTGACCAGACCCATACCATTAGTGAGCCACATGCCCGCCGGAGCCGACACGAAAGACCATCTGCTGTCCGTTGAGTTTTCTGGCTGTCCATATTTTCGTTATTGTCCACAATTTTGACTCAGGGTTTTTTAGTGACTTAGAGGCATTCTTCATTCACCAGTTTACACTTTTTTCGAAAAAGCGTTTATTATTATTGAATGCTGATGTCGAAACTGGAAATTCGAAATTAGA
>CAZYEJ010000005.1:17937-70923 GCA_964646435.1 uncultured Thermodesulfobacteriaceae bacterium | reverse complement strand
CTGTAAACGCTTACAGTTCGGTGGGTTGCGGTAAAACGGGGGGGGTAACCCCGTGAACGGTTACGGATCTTGATGGTTACAAGCTGATTTTGCGCCTAATATTCCGAGCTTTTTCCCACATCCCCAAGCCGGACACCCATGCCCGCCATTTTTCAACGTCCAATGATACGTAATTATTGAGAACAGATAGTTCGCGCGGCAATATATTGGGCATGGTAAAGTGCCTGATTGTTTTCGGCCCGGTCACCGCTTCCTCGTCACGGGCAAGCTGCTCTCGTGCTCCCATGACCATGAAATGCAATCGATTTAGTATGTTTACCTCACTTGCCCCCGCGTCCATATCGAGCGAAAGCAAATTAAAATCAGGGAACATTTCCTTGAGTTTTTTCTCCATCCCCCTCCCCGTGATGTGATTGGAGATGCAACCGAACGGCTGCAGACAGACAATGTTGCTGATCCCTTCATCGGACATGGCGATCATTTCGGCTGTCAATAACCAACCCTCGCCGAACTGGTTGGCCAAGCCGACCACCTTGCCGGTGATCTCAGCCAATTGTCTCAGGTCGTGAGATTTTCGGTAAAAGCGAAATTCCTGCATGCACGACTCAATATGACCAAGGTAGTAATTTGAGTAAATTTCCAGCAGTCTGAATTTGATCCGGTCGACGAAAGAACGTTTAAACAACGCCTTCTGGTCATATGTTTCGTTGATAAATCGCTGGGCAAAAAAACTCTGTAAAGGAGGGAGGACCACTTCCACCCCTTGGTCGGAAAGCCACTCGATGATGTTCATATTGGCAAAAAAATTGTATTTGACGAAAATTTCGCCCACGATTCCGATTCTGGGAACGGATCCGTTTTTGATTTCAATCCTGTTGAAGTCTTCAACTGCCTTTTGGAGAAGATTAAGCAGAAAACGGTAATCGGCGTTCTCGATGCCTGCCTCCATTTTGGTGAGGTATTTGCTGTGCAGGGTTTTGGACTCTCCCGGTACCTTTTCCCTGACCAAGGTGGACAGGTACATCCTGGCCAACGGATCAGCAAAAATAATTCCCAGGGCCAGACGTTTGGCCAATTTTTTTGTATCGATTTCAAATCCCGGTTGGGGATTGATTTCCTCATTGGATATGGCGACGACCGGGACATCACTCAGATTGGCGGCGGCAAGTCCTTTTTTGACGAGAGATACGTAAGAGGATGCCCTGCATTGACCGCCGGTCTGAATCAGAATAACCGCAGTGTTTTGAGGATCGTACCTGCCTGATTGAAAGGCCTTGATAATGTCGCCAGCGACCAGGATAGAGGGATAACACATGTCATTGTTAACGGTCTTAAGACCCAAGTCAACTGAGGTCTTGTCCTGAGGCGGTAGCACATCCACACGGAAGCCTAAAGGTCTGAAGGCAGCGGGTAAGAGTGGTGAATAGAAAGGGGAAAAATATGGTGCAATCAGGGTCTTTTTTTGGTCTTCGGCCATGAATATTCGGTTTGTTTTCTTTTGATCGGCCACAGATGTCTGTGGTTTGCCGCCATTTTTTTTCACCGCTTCCAACATGGAGCGCAGCCTGATCCTGACAGCGCCCAAGTTGGCAATTTCATCAATCTTGATCAGGGTGTAAATCTTTCCACTGTGCTGGATAATTTCCCTGACCTCGTCAGCCGCGATAGCATCCGGCCCGCAGCCGAAAGAGGTTATATGCACCAGTTGGACATTGCGATTTTGACTGACCCCCTTGGCCGCAGCGTACAACCTGTTGGTATAGTTCCACTGGGTCAGGACATTGACATCATCCAGGGATACCTGATTGGCATTTAAAAAAATGGAATTTTCGCTGACAACATCAACCCCCAATTCGGTCAGGAGGTTTGGGATGCCGTGGTTGATAAGTGGATCTATGTGATAAGGCCGTCCGGCAAGGACAACTACGATTCGCCGCTTTTTTTCGGCATCGGTTATCAGGGCTTTTGTACTGGCCCTGAGTTTTTCCTTGTAAGCACTTTGGGCACCAACTCCTTTCTTCACCCCCAGAGACGCCGTCCGGTAATCTATTCCAAACGGCTTAAAAAATAGATAAAGCTGATCCCTTAACAGATTCAGTCTTTTGAAGCTGACGGCCGGATTATCAAGTGGAATTCCATACTTCCCCTCAGGATCAATAGCACTTTTCAACAGGTCCGGATATCCGGTAATGACCGGACAGTTGAAACTGTCCAAGGCATCGTCATGTTCCTGTTGTTCATAAACCACGGTGGGATAGAATATCCTGTCCACTTTTTTTTCAATAAGATCAAAAATGTGACCGTGGGCAAGTTTGGCTGGAAAACAGATATTTTCCGACATGACCGTGGCGGCACCCTTTTCGTAAAGTTTGAAATCGGAAGGGGAGGACAGAACTACCCTGAACCCGCAGGTGGTCAAAAAGGCACACCAGAACGGAAAGTTTTCATACATGTTCATACAGCGTGGAATGCCGTAGGTGAGAATCGGCTTGCTTTCCGGCTCCATCTTTTGGTCAAACAAGAACTTTATCTGTTCATTGATCAGATTTTTCCCCTTGTGTTCTATGTTGGGATTGTTGCTGAAATGCCGCTCACAACGGTTCCCTGTATAAAAACGGTTTCTGTTGGCAAACGTAAGCTGCAAGACAGTGCACCTGTTTTCGCAACCATTGCAACGGATTTCCTTTTTGGAAAAGTCGGTTCCACTTTCCATTTTCTCAAAGGTGGTAAAAGAACTTGCTTCACTTGATCTGCTGCGATGATTTGAAAGGGCGGTCAGGGCCGCTCCGTATGCGCCCATCAATTCGGAAATATCCGGTCTGACAACCTTTTTGTTGAGCAAAAGCTCTAATGCACGCAGCACGGCAGGATTGCGGAATGTCCCTCCCTGGGCAACGATCTTGTTTCCCAAGACGTCGGTGTTCTTCAATTTGAGCACCTTGTACAGTGCATTTTTGATGACCGAATAGGCCAGTCCGGCTGAAATATCGGCGATTGTCGCGCCTTCCCCAATTGCCTGTTTGACCTTGGAATTCATAAAGACAGTGCATCGGGTCCCCAGATCAAAAGGTGAGTTTTTTTCACAGGCGATTTCAGCAAATTCCTGAACGGTGTATCCCAATGAACTGGCAAATGTTTCGATAAAAGAACCGCATCCCGATGAGCAGGCTTCATTGATCTGGATTTCCGCTACAGCGTGATTCCGGACATAGATTGCCTTCATGTCCTGGCCGCCGATATCCAAAATAAAGGAGACGTCCGGTTCAAGATATCGAGTTGCCCTGTAATGCGCTATGGTCTCAACCACGCCGTCATTTAAGCCAAAAGCCGCTTTGATCAGGCATTCACCGTAACCGGTGGCGGCTGTCCGCAGGATACGAGGGCCGAAACCGACTGTTGCGAATTTTTCCCTGAACTCGGCCATCCCCTTTTTTACCGCCTGGAGTGGATCACCATTGTTGGCGCCGTAATAGCCAAGTACAAACTTTCCATCCTCATCGACCAGGACAATCTTGGTAGTTGTTGACCCGGAATCGATCCCTAAAAAAAGATTTTTCCCTTTTACCGCAGCCAGATCAATTCTGGGGACTCGACTTTGTGCATGCCGTTCCTGCCACAGATTAAACTCAGCTTTGTTTGTAAACAGGGGCAGCAGCCTTTTGGTGCCGCTGGTTGTTTGCCCGCCGGCGCCATTTGCCGGTATTGATAAAAAGTTGCTGATTTTGGCCTGGCAGGGGTTTCCGTTCCGGACCATGGCCGCGCCCATGGCAGGAAGCAGTTCCGGATGCTCTGGAATAATCAGGTTATCCGGATTCTCAATGCCAAGCAAATCCACAAATGCCTTGCGCAGCCCCGGGTTAAAGGTCAGTGGACCGCCGCCGAAGAGTATTTTTTCTTCAATATTCCGGCCCCTGGACAGGGCGGTGATTACCTGCAAGGCAACTGCATGAAATATGGAAACAGCAATATCTTCCCTGGATACATGGCGGCTGAGCAATGCCTGGATATCGGTTTTGGCAAAGACGCCGCAACGGGAGGCAATAGGATAAATGTTCGTTGATTTTTTGGCCAGCGTGTTTAGCTCCGCCACCTTAACAGCCAAGAGAACGGCCATTTGATCAATGAAAGCGCCGGTTCCCCCTGCACAACTGCCGTTCATCCGGATGTCGGGACGAAAATGTTCGTCGAAAAATACGATCTTTGAGTCTTCTCCGCCGATTTCAATAAAAGTTCTGACTTCAGGAAAAGATTCCTCTATAAAGTGAGCTGAGGCCACTACTTCCTGGACAAATGGCAGCCCGAAGGTCTCGGCCACGCCCATCCCCGCAGATCCGGTAACCGCCAGATCAAGCACCACGTCGCCCAAGTCCCCAATGGCCTCTTCCATGATGCCCCGTGCGGTTTCCAGGGTTTTGGCCTGATGACGTCGGTAGCGAGAAAAAATAATGTGGCCGTTCTCATCTAATATGACTGCCTTGGCAGTTGTTGAGCCGATATCAATTCCAGCGAAATAGGCATTATCCGCATTTATTCTCATCTTTGTTTGTCTCCTAATTCCGAACGAACGTAGATGGCGGCTGCCTTTGCGGTTTTGCCTTGTTTCTTCACGCTCACATAATCTCTTGTAGAACAAAATGTATCCACAAGAGAAACGATCAAGGACTCCATGTAACGCGGTGGGATAACGGTGAGCGGCCACATGTGTTTTTTGATAATATCCTCTTCTTTTTTGGAAAGATGTGTTATTTTACGCGCGTTTTTCAGGGCAATATTGTGATGCCGGAAGGCGTGCAGCCTTGGGCCTTCATGCAGCCAGTCATAATAGAAAAGATCGTGCAGTAATGCGCCCCTGATAATCGCCTCACAGTCCAGGGAAAACCGCTTACCCCAGAGAAAGCTTATGTATGCTACTTCCTTTACATGGTCTAACCTTGTCTTATCCCTGTGGTGTTTGCATTGTGAAAGTTTTGCAACCCGTGGATCTTCAAGTAGCGGCCGTGCCGTGTTTATGAATTGTGTCCCCGTCAAGGTTTTTTCTTCCGGCGTCATGCTGAGAAAACTCCTGATTGAAACAGTCAAAAAATCCACCAACATTATTGAAATCGTCATTCCCGCAAAGAGGCCTTTAAAAACCGGTGAAAGCCAGTTGAGAATATCTTGATATGGTGGCAATATGAGATATCCAAAAGCAAATGCCAGTAATATCCAGTAAACAGAAAATTTAAGGCAGATATGTCCTTTATAGTTAAATCGCTGATCCGAATAGTCCCAAAGACGGGTCTGAAAAAAGTATTGGGCAATAAGTCCTGAACTCAGTTCAAGTCCGGTTGTAATGACAAAATAGGCGAGTACTTTAATGGCCCAGTTGTATTCCTGTAACAAGGAAACCGCTCCCATGAGTGACAAGGCGCCTGTGCCGTAAAGGATGAGATATGGTCCCTTCAAGAGACCGGGGTTGACGAACCGCTTGTCACGCACAGAACGATAGGAGACCTCCAGTAACCATCCAAGAATGGAAAAGAAGGAAAAAGAAAAAATTATGTTTAGAATATCAATCTTCATCTTGTGAATCTTAATCCGTGTAGTTTAGGTGCAAATTGCGTAACTTCTCAATAACTCAGGGTAAGATGTCTAGATTCCGGCTTTCGCCGGAATGACGATTGGGTGTGAGGGCCTGTCATTCCGGCGAAAGCCGGAATCTAGTGGATAGTCTCAAAATATGATTTGCCCGGACTTATTGAAAAGTTACCAAATTGCGTCCTGATTGCTCACTCAACACTTTTCTTAACCACCAGCCCAGAAAAAAGGAGGTCCAATAATTCAGTAAGATAATGTTCAATTTCTTCTTCGCTCTCTTGAACTAACCAGTTAAGTTCAAACCCTCTCAATGCATAGCCAATGGATTTGGCGGAAAGGAAGGCATCTTTTAACTGGAATCTCCTTTTTTCTATACCTTCCCTCAAGATTGATTCGATGATATTGACTTCTCTTTCAAAAAAATCGTTTCGAATGCTATCGGCAGCAGGCAAATATTTCCCTACTCCTTCCCGATCCAGGTTAAGGATATTTATCGCCTGACGCATATATTGGAATTTGGCGCGGAAAAAGGCAGCAAATTTCGCTTCCGGTGAAATTTCCTTACTCACAGACAATGATATTTTTTTTAGAATCTCATCTGCTTCCCGGCTGAGAACTTCCAGATAAACCCGATCTTTGCTCCCGAAATAGTTATAGATGGTACCCTTGGCCACTCTTGCCATGCGAGCAATCTCGTCGAGGCTTGTCTTCCTGAGACCGTATCGGGCAAATATCTTTTTTGCGGTTGTTAATATGGCCTCCAACTTTTCCTGCTTCATGGTTTTTTTACCTTTGTCATGACTTTTTGAACTAATATAGTTTTTCAGTTCAAAATTTAAGAAGAAACTGATAAAGTGTCAAGGAAAAATTATTACCAGTCACTAAACTTGTGTATTCTATATCTGGATGACGTTAAAAGGAGGAGAACCATCATGACCGAGTTTATAGCGGCATCACCGCATCATGTGACAGAAAATCGCGCGGTCGATCCGCTGATCGACGAGATGGATCTGATTTTTCAGGCCCAGCAAGAGGCCTTCCATAAGGCACCGATGCTGGATGCTCAACAGCGAGTTGCCTATTTAAACAGGCTCAAAATCGCCATGATCCGCTATCAGGACCAGATTGTCCGGGCCATTGATGAAGATTTCGGCGGCCGGGCCCGTGATGAAACCCTGCTTGCCGAGTTTTTTCCCTCGGTCGAAGGCATCCGGTATGCGGTCAAACGCGTCCGCCGCTGGATGAAACCCCAACGGCGACGCATGGGCCTGATGTTCCAGCCAGGCTGGGCCCGGATCATCTATCAGCCGCTCGGGGTAGTGGGGGTTATCGCGCCGTGGAACTATCCGCTGTATTTGACAGTCAGCCCGCTGACCGCGGCCCTGGCCGCCGGCAACCGTGTCATGATCAAAATGAGCGAATACACCCCAAAAACTGCCGGAATTGTCCGGCAGATGCTCGCCGATACGTTCAAGCAGGACCATGTGGCTGTTGTTATCGGAGGTGCCGACGTGGCGGCGACATTTTCCGCAAAACCATGGAATCACCTGCTGTTTACCGGGTCAACCGCTGTGGGCCGCCATATCATGCGGACGGCGGCCGAAAGCCTGACCCCGGTTACCCTGGAACTGGGGGGCAAATCCCCGGCCATCATCGGCCCGGACACCCCGGTGGCTGAAGCGGCTGAACGGATCGCATTCGGCAAGGCTTTTAATGCCGCACAAACTTGCGTTGCACCGGATTACGTATTCTGCCCCCGGCCGCACGTGAACCTGTTTGTGGCGTCGTTTCAAAGCTGTGTGGTAAAGATGTATCCGACCATGGAAACTAATGCCGATTACACGTCGATTATCAATTCGCGCCGGCATGAGCGCTTGCAGCAACTGATAGCGGATGCAAAAGCAAAAGGCGCCCGGGTGGATATCATCAACCCGGCCGGAGAGGCGTTTGCCGATACCCGGAAAATGCCGATGTATGTATTGCGTGATGTCACCGAAGACATGAGTGTTATGCAGGAAGAAATTTTCGGCCCCATTTTACCGGTGATGCCGTATGATGCGCTGGCCGATGCTGTGGCCTATGTCAATGCCCATCCCCGGCCCCTGGCACTTTATTATTTCGGTCATACCCGACAACACAGGGATTACATCCTGGACCAGACCCATTCCGGCGGCGTTCTATTCAACGACACCATGATCCATGCGGCTCAGGATGATCTGCCTTTCGGTGGAGTGGGCGCGTCCGGCATGGGACGGTATCATGGCCGTGAAGGCTTTATCACCTTTTCCAATCCCAGGGGCGTGGTGTTCAAGCCGCGGTTTAACAGCTTGAAAATGATTTATCCGCCTTATAACCGGCCCATCCATCGATTAATTTACAAGCTGTTTCTGCGATAGGTCACCTGAGGCTTGAAAAAGATAAGAGCTTGCTTTTAAAAACGGTTACTCCCGCATCCACCACCACCCTTGTCCCATGCCTCTGCCGGTTCCAGTGCCTTGACCTCTGGGGCCTGTTCTGTCTAATAAACGAAATGAGCCGACATCTGTAGGGCGATAGTTATTATGAGCGTGCGCTTATATTTGCAATTATTGCAGACAGACAGATACCAGTTAATAGCTCCTGAATACTTTTTATGTTAAGACAGACATAAGATCAACTGACACTGAAAAATAGGGACAGGATGGGGACAAAATAGCTTTCAAATAAAAAAGGGATGCCATAACCCGAAACCCTTATGTTTAATGGTGCCCCCGGCATGATTCGAACATGCGACACCAGGATTAGGAATCCTGTGCTCTATCCCCTGAGCTACGGGGGCTGTAAACGGAAGAGCGATACCATAGTGGTTATGTTACTGTCAAGTTCAATTGAGCCACTTATTATTTTAGATTATTGATGACTACAGACAAATTCAATCCCAAAAATCTCCTTGCCATAGAGACGTCCTGTGACGAAACTGCAGCCGCGGTCCTAAGGGATGGCAGACAGTTGATGAGCAATGTGGTGGCCTCTCAGGTTCACATCCACAAGGAATATGGGGGAATCGTTCCGGAATTGGCATCAAGACACCACCTTGAAGATATAGTCCGGGTGGTGGAAAAGGCACTCTTGGATGCAAATACGGACAGGTCTGCAATAGATGCCATAGCAGTTACCCAGGGTCCGGGACTAGTGGGTTCGCTGGTTGTGGGACTGTCCTTTGCCAAGGCCATGGCAATGGCCCTTGGTATTCCCCTGACAGGCGTAAATCACCTTCACGCGCACCTCTCTTCTGTGTTCCTGTGCGAACACCCTCCCTCATTTCCCTTTGTGGGCCTTGTGGTGTCAGGTGGCCACACAAACCTCTATGTGGTTAATGATTTTCTCTCAGTAGAGCTCCTGGGGCAGACCAGGGATGATGCCGCAGGAGAGGCCTTTGATAAAGTGGCAAAAATGCTTGGACTTGAATATCCTGGAGGCCCTATAATCAGCCAACTTGCTGAAAAAGGAGATCCCCGCGCCTTTTCTTATCCAAGGGCAAAGCTCCCGAAAACACCTCTTGACTTCAGCTTCAGTGGTCTTAAGACCTCTGTTTTGACCTCGGTCAAGAAATTGTCCGGTCAGGGCCCGTTACCTGTTCAGGATATCTGTGCCTCGTTTCAAGAGGCAGTTGTTGACGTACTTGTGAAAAAAACTCTATCTGCTGCAAAAAAATATCATATAAGCAGGATAGCAGTGACAGGAGGGGTTGCAACCAACTCCAGGCTTAGAGCCGGAATGGCCAAGGAGACACAAAAGCTTGGCTACAAGGCCTATTTCCCATACCCTGAACTGTGTACTGACAACGCCGCAATGGTTGCACTGGCAGGTTATCACCAGATAAAGGCCGGAATCCTGGCTAAGGAAGACGCGGATGTCTACTCAAGGCTTCCATTACTTAGTATTTGAGCAGGATGTATTGGTCCGGGGAAACACATATGAGGGAGCTTGTCCCTGCTAACAAAGTAAAAAATATTCTCCGCTCCGCAAAAAAAGACAATGGGATCATTCCCGGGAGAACAGTGAGATATCAGTGGCTTCGTTTAGTGAGGCTGAAAGGAGATCCTTTCGTTCTCGCGCGAGGTATTGCCATAGGGACTTTTATTGGACTCACGCCCACGATTCCCTTTCATACTATCCTCATAATCTTTTTGTGCGCTGTCGGCAGGGGCCATCTTGTGGCCGGACTTGTTGTCAGTTTTCTGGTAAGCAATCCCCTTACCATTCCATTGCAGTATTATATATCCTGGAAAGTAGGCGCTATCCTTACCGGCAGCTCGCTTTCCTGGGAACATGTAAAGTACCTCATGGGTTTAGCCCGTGATGTAGGTATGTTCGAGGCAGTAAAATTGATATATATAAACAGCTTCAGGTCAATGCTATCAGTACTGCTCGGAGGCATAGTCTTTTCTCTTCCCTTTGCAATAACATCCTATTTCTCAGCACTGTATCTATACAAACGTCGTCAGAAAAAACGAATGAATCGCCTTATAAAAAACAACCATAATGATCCCGAATCCGGCAAAAAGGTGTCCCATAACTAATATCTATAAACCCGGCTTTCCGCTGCCTAAACGCTCCCTTGGCCAAAATTTTCTTGTCCACCAGGGCACCATTGAGACCATAGTAGAACTATCCGGCATACAGCCCGGAGATCGAGTAGTAGAACTGGGTGCAGGGCTCGGGGCCATGACCATGGAACTTTCAAAAAAGGCATCCGGAGTTATAGGCCTTGAAATAGACGAGAGACTTATCAAATGGATACGCGAAAAGCGACCTCTGCCCGGAAATGTGGAATTGCGTCATTCTGACATCCTCAGGGTCTCTTTCCAGTGCCTTGCAGAAGAGATGGGAGGCCCTCTCAAAATAATAGGCAACCTGCCCTATAATATTTCAAGCCAGATAGTATTTAAGCTAATCGAAGAACGTAATCATATAAACAGGGCTATCCTGATGTTTCAGAAGGAGGTGGCCAAGCGCCTTGTCTCTCGTCCGGGAAGCAAGGCTTACGGCATATTATCAGTGGTTACCGGATATTGTGCCGATGTCACCAGATTAATGGACATACCGCCGGGCCTTTTCCGCCCTTGCCCAAAGGTCACGTCGACCCTGATACAAATGGAATTCAGAGAGCCTGCCATAGTTGCAATGGACTTTGCATTTTTTAAGAATATTGTCAGACAGGCATTTCAGAAAAGACGAAAGAAATTGATAAACGCCCTTAAAGGACTGCCCTCTTTTTCGCAGGATGAAATACTTCATGCACTGGAGGTTTGCGGAATAGATCCGGGCTACAGGGCAGAGGTCTTGAGCATTGAAAATTTCGTGACCCTGTCAAATACTCTGGCCCGCATGATTTCTTCCGGCAACAATACACAAAAGGACATCACACACTGATCACCTTGTCCGCGAGCTGCATGCTTGTCACAATATCCAGCATGTTCGTGGTCTCACCCACGCCTTTTTGATCCAGCAGATTGAAGTGTGTAAGGCAGGTGCCGCATACAAGAATGCTTACACCCTGAGCCTCCAGTTGCTGAATTGCAGGCAAGGTCTTGGCCCCCTCAATCGTCAGTTTTATCCCGCCATTGAGGAAAACCACTCTCCAGAGAGTCTCTCCCATCTCGTTGAGCGTATTTAAGAAATTGAGCATGAGTCCTGCTCCCAGAATATCATCTCCCGAACCCATGGTATTCTTGGGAATCAGGACCAGCGTCTTCTCGCTCGATCTGGCCGGCTCCTTACCGACAGATTCGCTAGTGGTTTCCTCAGACCTTTCAGCCTTGATCTCAAAGTCATTGTCATTTTGGTCAAGAGACGCACTGAAGCCCTGGCTTTCGACAAAACGGACGACGTTTTGGGCCGCGGCGGCATTGTCAACTACCACTGTAAATGCCAGGGCCTGGGTATTGGCTTCAATAAAATCCTTGGTTTTCAGCACCGGCTGGGGACAGTCAAGCCCCCGGCAATTCAATGTCTCCATACAACCTCACAATTCCGTTCATCCTGTCTGAATAATGGAAATTCCTAAGTTATTAAATTGCTGTAGAATAATTTATGATTTTCAGTTGAATGTCAAATAGGTAATACGGATCATACACTTGATTGTCATTGAAGATTTCGATAAGCAGAAATTGACTGACTTCCTCAACTTCCATTTCG
This sequence comes from uncultured Thermodesulfobacteriaceae bacterium, assembly GCA_964646435.1. GTDB lineage: Bacteria > Desulfobacterota > Dissulfuribacteria > Dissulfuribacterales > UBA3076 > UBA3076. The sequence goes on along the minus strand of CAZYEJ010000005.1, from coordinate 59,166 downwards.
CGAGGATGATGTTTTTCGCGTTTTTTGACGCTTCTTGACACCTGAGCCTTCGGTAAAGTAATCTTTTGGCCAAGCAGGTCACTTGATGGCCTACTTTTCTGGATCGCTCGAAAAGGCAATTTTTTATTACCTGATTTAGACCCGCCTACCACAGGCAGGGATTAGTCAGAAAAAGGATGTTTTAGAATTGTCTCAAAACATAAGGTATATTGAGGAGAAGAGGGTATGATAGGTAAACAGATTAGGCTGGAAAGAATTATCAGCCGCAATACAGGAAGGACAATAGTCGTCCCTATGGATCACGGCGTAAGCGTGGGGCCTATAGAAGGTGTGATTGATATGAAGACTACTATTGACAAAGTGGCGACAGGCGGAGCCAATGCTATCCTGATCCACAAAGGTATCGTGCGGGCAGGACATCGTGGAGGTGGAAAAGACGTCGGGATGATCATACATCTCTCTGCAAGCACATCGCTTACAGCAAAACCTAACAGAAAGACTTTGGTGTGCAGTGTGGAAGAGGCCATAAAACTGGGGGCTGACGGAGTATCTATTCATATAAATATAGGAAGCGACATGGAAGGTGATATGCTCCGGGATTTTGGTGCGATTTCCGAGTCTGCCATGGAGTGGGGGATGCCGTTGCTTGCCATGGTCTATCCGAGAGGAGAAAAGATCAAAGATGAACATAACGTAGATGTGGTGAAACATGCGGCGAGGCTTGGGGCTGAACTGGGCGCTGATATTGTAAAGGTTAATTATACCGGCGATCCGGATACTTTCAGAGAAGTTGTGGAAGGGTGCCCGGTCCCTGTCGTGATCGCGGGCGGTCCGAAAATGGACTCGGACAGAGACGTTCTGACCATGGTAAAAGACGCCATTGATGTAGGCGGAGCAGGGGTTTCTATCGGGAGGAATGTCTTCCAGCACAAGGATCCTGCGAAGATAGTGCAGGCCTTTGATTTGATTATTCATCAAAATGCATCGGTTGACGAGGCCATCGATCATTTGAGAGGAGAAGCATAATGAAAGAAGTCTGGGTAAACGCTGTACCATGGGACAAAAATCTTATCACAACTGCCCTGGAAAGCGGAGCGGATGCGGTTATGGTTCCCGAAAAATATACAGCCAAGGTAAAAGAACTCGGCATTATCCGCACTATCGCCAAAGATGGAGACCTGAAGCTTGGACAGGATATAGTCGAATATAAGATCAAGAGCGGCAAAGATGAAGAAGAGATCGTAAAACTCGCAAAGACTAAAAAAGTTATTGTGAAGACAACTGATTGGACGATTATACCGCTGGAAAACCTTATCGCGCAGACAGGCAATCTATACGCGGAGGCAAAAACTCTGGACGAGGCAAAAGACTTTCTTTCCATACTCGAAAAAGGCGTGGATGGTATCTTGGTTAAGACAAATGACATAAATGAACTAAAGAAGATTATTCGCGAAGTCAAGAGTTCCGGAGAGAGAATTCCCCTGGTTACGGCAAAGATCTTGGGCGCCAGATCCCTCGATATGGGGGACAGGGTCTGCGTGGATACCTGTACGTCAATGCATATGGGAGAAGGTATGCTCGTTGGGAACTCCAGTGCGGCCCTGTTCTTAGTACATTCCGAAAGCATCGAAAACCCATATGTCGCTCCCCGCCCTTTTCGTGTAAACGCCGGTCCTGTGCATGCATACATCCGGGTGAGTGACGGCAAGACAAAATATTTGTCTGATCTCAAGGCTGGAGATGATGTCCTCGTAGTCGATTTTAAAGGAAAGGCTACAAGGGCCGTTGTGGGAAGGTTGAAAATAGAAAAACGGCCTCTTATGCTGGTAGAAGCGGAAGTCGATGGAAGTGTGATATCGACTATCCTCCAAAATGCGGAGACCATCCGCCTCACAAAACCCAATGGATCACCAATTTCGATAGTCAATCTAAAAAAGGGGGATGAGGTGCTTGTTGCTGTCGAAAAGGCTGGAAGACACTTTGGCATGAAGATCGACGAAACAATAGTGGAAAAATGATAGTCCACACCAAGTGCGATCTGTATTTTGCTATGAAGAAGGATACCGTATAACATAGAGGGAGGGAAGCTGCTTGACCAGCTTCCCTCCCATACCTTAAATTCTCTAAAATCTCTCATCTCTACTCCTTTTTAATGCTAATGACTAACCGCTAACGGCTAACCGCACAGATCCAAAAACTGTAAGACAGTTTTGCTTTGAAAAAGCAAACCGTTATTAACGATTTAACATTTGTATTGACAATGTATCAATTTTGCGATACATTGTGCAATAAATATAGGTTCAGCTTTTTTAATATTCAAATATTTATGTAACTTTTCAATAAGTTGAGGCAGATTACATTTTGCGACTATTCACTAGATTCCGGCTTTCGCCGGAATGACGGGCAGTTATATCCAAATGTCATTCCGGCGAAAGCCGGAATCTAGACATCTTACCCTGAGTTATTGAGATGTTACATATTTATAAGGTAAGGGGCTAAATTATGGCTAAAAACACAAGTGTAAATGTTAGAACCACTGAGGATGTTAAAAAGGGCGCAGAGCTCATTCTTAATGGCCTTGGATTAAATATTTCCTCGGCCGTTAATCTTTTTTTGAAACAGGTTATTAATTACAGGGGTATCCCGTTTGATTTGCGACTGCCTAACAAGGAAACGCTACATGCTATGGATAACATTGAAAATAGTCGTAATCTTGAGTCAGCAGATACCGTTGAAGAAATGTTTGAAAAAAACACAAACCTCATCCCTTAAAAGGCAAATACTCAGGTTATATGGAATGTCATATTGAACCTGATTGGTTGCTAATCTGGAAGGCAATAGCAAAGCCGTTTATCTAACACGAACCGGTACACATTCAGACCTTTTTGGGATAATATAACCACAATTATTAGATATTTGCCCTTGCGACAAGGCCGCCATTAAACTTATTTCCTTTATGGAATTTGAATAAAAATCAATCAGCCTGGAAAAGGCCCTCCGATCCGCTGGGTATCATGGGAAAAAGCTTTACCCGAGACATCTTGAGAAGACCTTCAAAGCAGCCACTAATGAAGGAAAGACACTGAAAATTCAATTCAAAAAGCTTGTATAAAACAATCCGCAGATTACGCAAATTACGCAGATATTGAAATGACTATACGGCGAATTCGAAAAAGGTAATACTTATTATCATGAATGCATTCGAAATAATAGAATAGTAGCAGTTTTTCTTCCAAGGTTTGCGAATTGGGGGGACCATGAACAGTGACCTGACTTTTTTTACCAATGAGCCTGGTGCGTCGTTACTGGACCGTTTTAAGACTATCTTGAAACACGTTCAATATTTCGACGTATTGGTGGGCTATTTTCGCACAAGCGGTTTCCTGTGGATTTATGAAGCCCTTGAAGATATTGACAAGATCAGAATTCTTGTCGGCCTCAAAATTGACCCAAAAGCATACGAGATCATTGAAGAAACGGGAATCCAAAGGCAAGCCGATTTTGAATCTCATAGCAAAACAAAGCGTTTTTTTTCTGAGCATACAATTCGCGAAATGGATAACTCCGAGGACTCATATGACACGGAAGTCGGGATCGGGAAATTCATTGAGTTTCTGACAACTGATTGTTCGGACAAAGAAGAAGATATCGCACGTGGAGGGAACGGCAAAAAGCTGGAGTTCCGGGCCTATCCGAGCAAAAACCTCCACGCCAAGGTTTATATCAGCAGATTTCCAGAGGGTGCTTTAGACTACGGTAGGGTAATCACCGGCTCCAGCAATTTTTCGGAAAGCGGGCTGGTGGCGCACCGGGAATTCAATGTTGAACTCAAAAACAGAGCAGATGTCGAATTTGCTCTCAATCAGTTTGAAAATCTCTGGAAAGACGCTGTAGACATCTCAGAGGATTATGTTGAAACCATACGAAACAAGACATGGCTCAATGACGAAATCTCGCCGTATGACCTCTATCTCAAGATGCTCTATGAATATCTAAAGGAAGACATTAACCTGGATCAGGAAATTGAAATAAATATGCCGCTCGGTTTTCTGAATTTTATGTATCAAAAGCAGGCGGTGGTATCGGCGAAGAAAATTCTGGACGCCTATAACGGGGTATTCCTCGCTGACGTGATGGGATTGGGGAAAACTTTCATTTCAGCGCTTCTTGCCAAGCAACTTCCCGGCGGCAAGCTTATCATCTGTCCACCGGTACTCAAGGAATACTGGGAAGAGACCTTTTTCGACTTTGGCATTTCCGCCAAGGTGGGATCTCTCGGCAAGCTGGATAAAATCCTCAAAGATGGAACGGCAAAATATGACTATGTTTTTGTAGATGAAGCGCACCGCTTTAGGAATGAATATACCGGCGGCTTTGAGAAACTCCACCAGATCTGTTTCGGCAAGAAAGTCATATTGGTGTCCGCCACGCCGCTCAATAATACTTTTCAGGATATTTTCAGCCAGTTGAAACTGTTTCAGATTCCCAAGAAGTCAACTATTCCAGGCGTTCCAAACCTTGAGAAGTTTTTTAAGAACCTTGAGAAACCGCTTAAGAATTTCAAGAAATCCGATCCTGAATATATAAAAGCCGTCCAGGAGGGATCAAGAGAGATCCGGGAAAAGGTACTCAAATACGTCATGGTCAGGCGGACCAGATCGGAGATTGTAAGTTACTTCAGCAAGGATATTAAGGAACAGGGCCTGTTTTTCCCTGAAGTGGAAGAGCCCAGGCGAATCATTTATGAGTTTGACCAAGAGGTTGACGCCGTATTCAACCGCACCATAGATCTCCTCAGGAAACTCAAATACGCCCGGTATACCCCGCTTCTCTATCTGAAAAAAAGACTCTCGGACTTTGAGCAGCAGAGCCAGCGGAACGTAGGCGGATTCATGAAAAGCATCCTGGTGAAGCGCCTGGAAAGCAGTTTCTTTGCTTTTAGGAAAACCCTTGACCGTTTTGTAGAATCTTATGAAAAATTTATCAAAATGCTTTCGGGTGGAAAGGTGCTCATCAGTAAAAAAATTAACGTATATGACCTTTTGAATGAAGACAGCGAGGAAAGGATCCTGGAACTCCTGGAAGAGGGAAAAATTCAGCAATTTGAATCAAGTGAATTCACGTCTGAGCTCGACCGAAATTTGAGAGATGATCTCGAAATCTTAGGAAAAATCAGAGAATTGTGGAAAGGAGTAGACGCTGACCCCAAACTTGAACAATTTGTTGAGGAACTGAAAAGCAACCAAGAGCTGGCAGGCAAGAAAGTAATCATCTTTACTGAATCCAAGGAAACCGGAGAATATTTGCACCATAAACTGAATAAGCATGCCCCTGATGAGGTGCTGTTCTTTTCCAGCCATGGGGGTCTGGTTTCCGGCCAGTTCAAATCAAAAGCCACGGCCAGGGAGTTAATTAAGGAGAACTTTGATCCAAACTGCAAGTCCCGGAGTGATAAACTTCGGATTCTGATAAGCACGGATGTGCTCTCGGAGGGAATCAACCTGCACCGTTCAAATATCATCATAAACTATGACTTGCCCTGGAATCCGACAAAGGTCCTGCAACGGGTCGGGCGTGTGAACCGCGTGGGGACAGAACACCGACACATTTACATTTTCAATTTTTTCCCTACGGCTCAGTCAGACGATCAAATCGGACTTGAGGATAATATAAAGGCTAAAATCCAGGCCTTTCATGACACCTTGGGAGAGGATGCCAAGTATCTCACTGAAGAGGAAATCGTGGCATCTCACGGGATTTTCGGTAATACATTGTATAACCGCCTTAACAATAAAAGGACCTATGAAAGTGACGATGGAGAAAGTGGACGCTCTGAACTGGAATATCTTCAACTGATACGGGAGACCCGGGACAACCAGCCTAAACTCTTTGAAAGAATTAAACGGCTGCCCAGAAAGGCCCGTTCAGGAATGGTGGCTGGCGGCAAGGGTGACCGCCTGATCACCTTTTTCAGGAAGGGAAAGCTCAAGAAATTCTTCATAACGGACGGCAATGGATCGGAGGAGATCACCTTCTTCGATGCGGTGGATCTGTTCCTGTGTGAGGAAGACACTATGCGGTGCAGAATCACAAACCAGTATTATCCGATGCTGGATCAGAACAAATCCCAATTTGATTTTGTCACTTCCGGCGAGGAACCCGAACTCGCCGGCTCCAAAGGCGGGAGATCCAATGAAAGTTATGTTATCAGGCGGCTAAAGGCCAAGGAATTCCGCCTCCATCCCGGTTTTACCGATGAAGACGAGGAATATATCAGGCAGGCTCTTTCAGCCTATGCGCATGGTGTCATTCCCCAAAATACCACCAGGAAAATAAAAAGGGCCATTGAAAGGGAGAGCAATCCTCACAAGGTCCTGGGGCTTCTCAAGAACCATATTCCCTATACGCTCCTTGGATTTAAACCATCAGGGAAAACCGCTCTTCCCGCCAGACGTGAGGTCATCCTTTCCGGATTTCTGGCAGGAACAGGCAGTGAGTGATGGATAGACAAGCCGCAGCTCATATCATATCAGACACCTTTGACCATCCCTTTGATGAAGCCAGATTCCAGCGTTTTGTCCTCAATTTGCTTAACGATCTCGATAGCTCCAAGAGCTTTGACCGTTATGGAAAATTTATTCCAGATTCATTTAAGGGCCATATCAGGCGGTATAAACGATTAGGCAAATATCATGACCCGGCAGGCGACGAACTTGACGTGCTTACAGTTCAGCTTGTCCGAGAAACCGCTCTTGAAAGGGCAAGGACTACTCAAAGGAATTTTGTGGCCTGGTATTTGAAAAATAAGGGAGAAAAGGACGCTGCTCTTGTTGCCTATTACGCAGACAATTCGGAGGACTGGCGGTTTTCCTTTGTGCGGATGGAGTATAGGCAGGAGGTCACGGAGGCAGGCACAGTCCGTGTTCGTGAAGAGCTCACTCCTGCCAGGCGCTATTCCTTCCTTGTGGGCAAAAATGAACCGAACCACACGGCTCAGGAGCAGCTTCTGCCAATTCTTGAGGAAATTCGCCAAAATCCCACCATAGGCGATCTTGAAAAGACATTCAGTGTAGAAGCCGTTACCAGCCGTTTTTATCAGGAATACCGGGGCCTCTTTGAAACGCTCACGGAGGAGATAGATGGCATTGCGGCAAAGGACCCAAAGGTCGGTAAGGAATTTGAGGCAAAATCCATTGACACTGCCAATTTTGCCAAGAAGCTTCTGGGGCAGATAGTATTTCTCTACTTCCTGCAGAAGAAAGGGTGGCTTGGAGTTAGACGGGACGAACGAGGGAATTTTAAATCCTGGGGACACGGGTCAAAGAATTTCATTAAGAAGCTCTTTAATAAGCATTTCATCAGCTATGAAAATTTCTTCAATGACATACTCGAGCCTCTATTCTACGAGGCTTTAGCTTACGAGCGGGAAAACGACTACTACGCCCGGCTTGACATAAAGATTCCTTTTCTGAACGGTGGACTTTTTGAACCAATAAACGGCTACAACTGGCAGGAGACGGACATACTCATCAGCAACGATTTTTTCGCCAAGGTTTTCGGCACCTTCGACACTTACAACTTTACAGTATGCGAGGACGAGCCACTGGAAAAGGAGGTGGCAGTTGATCCTGAAATGCTAGGGAAGGTCTTTGAAAACCTCTTGCCGAACAACCTGCGAAAGGGCCAGGGGACCTACTATACGCCCAGGACCATTGTTCACTATATGTGCCAGGAAAGCCTTATCCATTACCTGGATTCTGCGGTCAATACGGGTAAGGTGCCCATCATGCCTGATGCGCCCGAACAGACAGAACTGTTCGGAAATTCCAGTCCCAAACAGATACCGCTTAAAACTTTCGGTCGGAAGACAATCGTTCCGAAACAGGATATTGCTGACTTAGTGCGCAAGGGTGAATTCGCCATTGAGCACGATGCTGCCAAAAAAGGCGGGGGAAAGGCTTATAAGCAAGAGGGCACAAAATCCTACAAGTATCAGGTGCCTGAGTCCATACGGGAGCACGCAAAAATCTTGGATGAAAAACTCAAGAATATAAAGGTGTGCGATCCGGCCGTCGGCTCCGGTGCTTTTGCGGTGGGGATGATGCACGAAATTGTGAAGGCCAGAAGCGTGCTTTCCACCTATCTTGAGGATGAGTCTGAGAGAAGCATTTACGACCTTAAACGCAACTGCATCCAGCAGTCCATTTATGGCGTTGACATCGATCCAAGCGCCATCGACATCGCGCAGCTAAGGCTTTGGCTTTCCCTGGTAGTGGACGAGGACGATTATCACTCCATTAAACCCCTTCCCAACCTGGATTATAAGATTATGCAGGGAGACAGCCTCGTAGAAAAATTCCACGGGATTTCCCTGGATACGACCAGGAAAAAGAGCGGCACTGGTGATATCTTCCGAGGGGATTCTGAGCTTGACCGCATGATTGAGGACCTGCACCGGAAACAGAATGACCTGTTCAGCGCCATTCATGTAGGGGACAAGAAGCGGCTGAAGCGGGAAGTGGAAGAATCTATCGTGGATATTTTTCATTATGAGCTTGAGAGGCAGAAGAAGGACTACTACAGGAAAATTGACCAAGTGCAAGAAACGGTTTCCAGCATACCCAACGAAGGTGACCGAAGGCGATGGATTGAAGCCGAAAAAGCCAAGCTTGATGAGAAATATGGTTTTAATCCCAAGTCTCTTGAGCGGGAACTTCGGGAGATGACACACGGAAATATGGCCAGGAATTTCTTTCCGTGGAAGCTCTATTTTGCGGATGTTTTCAGGAAAAACGGCGGGTTTGATATAACAATCGCCAATCCTCCCTATGTGCGGCAGGAGACCATCAAGCCCTTGAAGCCGAAACTCAAGGCCGAGTTCGGGAAATTCTTCTGCGGCACAGCCGATCTATACACCTATTTTTACAAACGTGGCCTGGAGGTGCTGAAATATGGCGGCCATCTCTGCTTCATCGCACCGAACAAATTCATGCGAGCTGCCTATGGCAAGAATACCAGGGAGCTTCTGACCACAAAGGCTGTGCCAAAGGTGGTTATTGATTTTGGTGATCTTCCGATTTTTGACGCCACGACTTACCCGGCAATCCTTCTCCTTGAGAAAAATGCGCCTCAATCGGAAGAAAAGGCCATGGCTGCCACCTTTACCGAAAAGGAGCAGGTTGAACAAGTAGAAAACATCTTGGCGGACATCGGCTTTCCAGTGAAGGTCTCCGCTTTGAGCAAGCAGGGCTGGAACCTGGAGCCGCCCGAGGTGCTAGCCCTCATGGATAAGCTCCGTGCCGCAGGGATGCCGCTTGGGAAATATGTAAAGGGAAACTTTTACCGAGGAATATTGACCGGCCTCAACAAGGCCTTTGTGATTGATAAGGACACCAGGGATCGGCTGATAGCTGAAGACCCGAACAGTGAGAAACTGATAAAGCCATGGCTGCGGGGACGAGATATTAAGCGGTGGAAGACTGAGTGGGCAGGGTTGTATGTGATTTTTACACGCAGGGGAGTGGATATCAATAGCTACCCTGCTATAAAACGGTATTTGGAGCAATTCCGAGAAGATCTTGAGCCAAAAAAGTTTCCTAAACAGGAACGCGGACGAAAACCTGGATCATACAAGTGGTATGAGATTCAAGATAACATCGCCTATTACAAAGAATTTGAACGGCCGAAAATTGTATATCCAGAGGTCTCTGAAAAACAACGTTTTGCTATTGATTCGGACCAATATTTTACTGACAAGACAACCTTTATCATTCCATTTAATGCTCAAGAGATATTATTCATTGTAGCTCTTACCAATTCCAGACTTATGTCTTTCTTTCATCAAGGTTTGGGATCTATGATGCGGGGTCGCTATTTCATGAACAGTAAGATTTACATCGAACAAATCCCCATCTGCCCTGCTTTTGACACTCAAAAAGCCCCCATCATCGAACTCGTTGAAAAAATCCTATCCGACCCCGAAAACCCCGAAGTCCCTCGCCTCGAAAAGGAAATAGACGCCCTGGTCTATGACCTCTACGGTCTAACTACTGACGAAATCGACATTGTGGAAGATAGATACAGACAAAAAACTCGATAAAAATATTCAAGTTTTGTTAACCAAATACGTAAATAAAATATTTGACTAAATTATCCGTAATGAATTTAATTGTTTAAAATAAACCGGCTTCAAAAAGAATTCAACACCAAAAAGCTCCTGGTGAAACGCCATGGACAAAGAAGGGCAAAAATAATAGATCGACGTCTTTCTCAACTTCGTGCGGCTGCCGCTTTGGATGACTTACGGAATTTGCCTGGGCGGTGTCATGAACTGAGAGGAAATCGGGCCGGACAATTATCTCTGGATTTGGATCATCCCTACAGACTCATTTTTAAACCAACTGATAATCCACCGCCAATCAGACCGGACGGTGGCATAGATTGGACAAAGGTTTCCGCTGTTACCATCCTGGGTATGGAGGATACGCATGGATAGCGCTATTCAGAATCAGTATGTGCCCGATCACGTTGTTCCTCCAGGCGAGATTCTTTTAGAGACTCTCCAAGAGAGGGGGATGTCTCAGGCCGAACTTGCAGAAAGAACAGGGAGACGGAAAAAAACCGTTAACGAGATAATTAAGGGGAAGGCCCCTATAACATCGGAGACCGCCGTGCATCTGGAAAGGGTCTTGGGCATTCCAGCCGGCTTCTGGAACAATCTCGAACAAAATTACCGTGCAGACCTTGCCCGTATTGAAGAACACCACCGTTTGACAAAAGAAATTCGCTGGTTGGACAACTTCCCCATCAAAGAATTGAATCAAAAGAAATGGATCAGTTCTTTTGAAGACGAGGTAGAGCAGTTAAAAGAACTTTTGAATTTTTTTGGCGTTGCTTCACCTAAGCAATGGCACGAAGTTTGGGAGGTCGGCACAGTTTCCTTCCGAAAGTCGCCGGCTTTCAGAAGTAGTCCCTGGTCGATGGCCGCCTGGCTCCGATACGGAGAATTGGCCACCAAGGGAATCGATTGCCGCTCCTATGATAAGTCCGGATTTAAGAAGGCTCTGGCGGAGATCCGGCTGCTTACAGCCCAACCGCCTGAAGTATTTGTCCCGAAGACGAAACAACTTTGTGCTAAAGCAGGAGTCGCCGCTATTTTCGTTCCCGAACTGAAAAAAACCAGGGTCAGTGGTGCAACCAAATGGCTTACACCTAATAAGGCTTTCATTCAGTTGAGTCTCAGATATAAAAGTAACGACCAGCTTTGGTTCACTTTTTTCCATAAGGCGGGACATATTCTGTTACACGGCAAAAGAGAAGTGTTCGTCGATAACGAGGAGAATAAAGGCTCCAAGGAAGATGAAGCCAACAAATTTGCCGCTAATTTTTTGATCCCTCCGCAAGAAATTCGAAAGTTCTTATGCTCTGTTAAAAAATCGAGGATCAGCAAGGCAGCCATTACAAGGTTTTCAAGAAAAATAGGGATCGCTCCAGGAATCGTGGTCGGAAGACTCCAGCATGAAGGAATTTTGCCCCACAGCCATTGTAATGGTCTGAAAATTTTTTATGAATGGAGTAAGTGATATGTTATCCATCAAGAGCCTGAAAATGAAATTTGTTGGGCCTTTTCTCTTGCCAAAAGATCGACCCGCTTCAGCAGAGTCGGGATTCGATGAGCCCCATGCATCGTCCTGATTTTCTCAGACGCCTTTTGCAGATCCACTCCAGCAGACGTGACATACAGAGGATGTATGCTCCCTCCCCTGAAGATCTCGGTCCCAAAAGAGCCCTTAAACTTGGATTTCGCCACGCCAACTACGGGGATCTTACCATCAAAGGACTTAAAGAGATGCTGTCCAAGGCCCGGCTTATTTCCGAGCATCACATAACCGTCAATGACCATCTCATCCGGAGCTTCGTTGATTTGCTTAATCAGCGTGAGAATGCATGGAAGCTCGCGTCTGTAAAACTCCCCAGGAATGTAGTCTGCAGCTCCAGGTAGAAATTGAGTGTATGCCGCTGTAGGCATTGCATCGCTATAATCGGAGAACAGCACAGCTGCTGCTGCACAGCCATCCTCCAGGTAGTGAACATCAAAAGCCGCTATCATCATTCACAGTCTCTCCTTGTCCAATTGCCACGAATGGTAATACAAGGAGGCTATCCAAACTGGCACGGTTTTAGGCATCTGCTCCATCATATTGTTAGCCAATTCTTGTTGTATATTCAGCATGATATGGCTATCTGATTGAGTTACAAGAAGGGATTTATGATTGTCAATTTATCTTCAAGTTTGAATCCATTTTGCATATCTTCCGATATTAAATAATCAGCTTCAGAATCCAGAGCACTTGCGGCGACAATACTGTCCCAAAATGAGAAAGTGAATTCGGTTCTTATTTCAGATGCCTTTATCAGAATATCTTGAGATAATTCGAACACAGTATATCTCTTGTACAAAGATTGAATTAATTTTTAAATTTTTCCTTCTAAAAACTTTGCTTTTTTAAGCAAATTAACACACATCTCATTTATGATTTGTGTGCTGATTATTATGTCACTGCCAGAAATAATGGATTTGGCTATTTTGGATTTTTCTTCATCTTGAAATTTGATAAAAGATTAGAGCCAAATATTAGTGTCAACAAAATAGGTCGACTCAGATTGAATATTAATGCCTTTCATATATTTCGTCTCTTGAAAAGGGCATAAAATTGTTAATTTCGACAGGGTTATTTAGTAGCTCATCTACTATATCGTTCTGTCTATTCTTCTGATCACTTAGGATAATTACTTTCACAGCATTGCCGACTTTTTGCGTATATTTTTTGGGTACTTGTATCAACCCATTTTTTATTTTTGTTTTAAATTCATAGGCTTCCATAGTTTGACACCTCCCGCAATTGGTTAAGAGGATAAGCGACAAAATAAGCGATTTTATTTTTTTTTATCATTAATTTTGTTTTGTTACAACAGTACATCTCGTCTCATGGTTGATCAGCTCCGTATTCATCATGAACTAGGAGACGCCATTTCTCATGAACTAGTCATGAACTACGGGACGCCATTTCTGACAAAATAACCTGCGTGCCTTCGACACCTTATGCGGGTCCTGCTACCAAACGTTGCAGAAAATTTGTCCGGTCCCCTTTGTTCCGGAAGATCTTTGTCCCTTCAATCCCACGACCCATTAGGAGTGTTCCAGTGGCATCCAGTCTGGCTTGTCTGGGCAGAAATACCTTATGCCCAATTATTGCAACTTGTAAAGTTCATTCAGAAACAGCGTTATATATTAAATCAGATAGAGGATATACCTCAAAAGTCCCTGCTATACCCGGTCAGTCTTCATTCCATTGTTCGGACTTCGCCTGTTGCATTGCCTTAACGTCAAATTCCTCGACAGCCTCTTTGACTTTACGAGCCGCTTGATCTGCGTCCAGCCCGGAAATGTCAACCTGCAGGTTGGCCCGCTGGTAACTCGTGCGGAAATAGGTGATGTCCTTCTTAATCTCTCTCAGATACAATTTTTTCTCCTTGGGAGTCAGCTTCTTCTCAATCGGGCGGGAGTCTATATCATAGAACCTGATCCTGTCCAGAATGTTTTCCGGCTTGTCGGTGACCACTGTAGTGGTTCCATTGGTTTTCTTTATTGCCCGCTGGTATCCTCCCATCAGGCCGCTCGGCGGCAGGGCTATCACACAATCTCGGCTCTCTGGACGTTTCAGCAAATGCACCAGAGCCTTCGCGGCTTCGTTGCGGAAAGAGTGTCGTGAGAAGATTCTCTGGTCTTTATACGGCAACAGCCGCCTCTGCTAAAGAAAGGTTGGAAAAAAACAGGGCGATTGATCCTGAAAGCATATTTGAGCCTATAACCCTTTAGCAGGCAATTTCGTGTCTCAGCCATTTGAAGTTTTTGAGTATCACATTGATAAGCTATCGGAAATACTTGCTGAGAAGTCAGTGTAAAATTGTATGAGAAATTCTTTGGGATTGACGATTTTAATCCCCATGTAATTTTTAACCGATTTTAAATGTTTATCCCCTGAAATTATATGTGAGCATTCTAAGGCAACAGCGCATTCAATAAACATATTATCGTATGGGTCTTCTTCGATTATTTTTAAGGACTGCCGCCAAAAAATGATGAGATAAAAACACTTGTATCAATAACAACTTTTATCATTTTTCGGCTCTAACCTTTTGGATAATTGAATCAATATCATCAGAGCCGACCCCTTGCTTCTTGATTTTTGTTCCTATTCGGCTCCATAGGTCATCAATATAGGAGCCAATGTCTCTATTTTTCACATAATTTTCGAGTAGTTCCCTTACAATTTCACTTACATTTTTCCCTTCAGCTTTGGCAAAATTACTAACCTTGTTTTTGAGGGTTGGATCAATGCGGACAATCATTTGTGTTGTCATATGGTACCTCTTTGTATGATATATTATATTTACAATATATATAACGGGCAAAAAGAGGTCAAACAAAATGCGGCAGGAAGCCGTATTCCTTGTAGATCTTTTGAGCATATGGTGAAGTTATGAAATTCAGAAACATCCCGGCATTATCCGGGTGCGGGGCATTTTTTAATTTGCATACATAATAGTTTGTTCTGTCTCTCTGGTCGAGTTCTTCACCAGGCTCAACCACATCAAACGCAAGGCCGGATGTGACCTTTGCATGTATTACTTCCGTGGCCCACACAGGCCCCACGTCAACTGTCTTTTTTGCAATACGTAATGGGGTCTCTCTGTGATGAACAACCGTGAAAATCGTTGTTCCTTCAGCACGCTTTTCCTCCATTATACGATGGACCAGCCTATCCCCGCCTGCCTGCCTGTACATTTCCATAATCCTGAAAGCAATATCCTCATTTTCCGGATCAGGCTGAGAGATGCGGACATCATCCCGCGCCAGATCCGCAACAGAATGTATCCTTGCCGGGTTTTCTTTCACCACCATCAAGGTCAACCTGTTATGCACATACAGATGATAGTCTCTCTTATGGATATGGCCGGACTGTTCCAGTGTCTTCATTGCTTTTTCATTCACCGAAGTATAAACATCCGGATAAATGTCCAATATTTTATCACCAAAGACAGCACCGCCGGATAAGATCTGCTTAAGTTCAAGTCCCGGAGGAAGGGTCTCATAGAAGATTCTCTTGATATAAGGGTATTCCTTTTGGAAGGCAGAGATGATCTCTTCCATTGCCATGAATTGATTCCCTGCCATAAAGAGGACAAGATCAGATGAATCCGCAATTTCCAGATTATGGAGATCGTCTGACCTGTCAGATGGAATTACTGGAAGGTCCTTTTTTTTCATAACGTTCGGTGGGTTGCGGTAAAACGGGCGTTGTAATCCCGTGAACGGTTACGTTATTTGTAGGTGTTTAGAGGTTCAGGGTTCACCGAAACCCTGAACCTCTAAACGATTATCCTTGTGAGCTATCAGAAATGTCGCCGCATATATCCCTCTAGCCGGTCATATGCCTCATTTAACATATCTTCAGGAGGAAGAAAGACCACACGGAAATGCGGGGTCTCAGGCAGGGGACCAAAGCCGCTGCCATGTACCACAACCACACCGGTCTCACGGATAAGGCTCTTTACGAATTCCTTGTCATCTACATCTACCTCGATCCGGGGAAAGGCATAGAATGCCCCGTTAGGTCTCTGGCAGGATATGCCCGGAATTGCATTTAGCCTTTCGACTGTCAGGTCCCTGCGTCGAATCAGTTTTTCTGTCGTCTCTTTAATATGGACCTGGCCGCCGTTCAGGGCGGGTGATATTGCAAACTGCTTTGGGTGCGAGGCGCAGAGCCTGGCCCTCACAAGCTTTTTCATGGCCTCGGCGTAATCCCTCACAAGCTCAGGCGCCCCGCTTACTATGGACCATCCGATACGGAAACCAGGGGCAAGATAACACTTGGAAAGGCCGTTAAAGGTTACTATAGGGAGTTCTTTGTCCAGTGAGGCCGTACTGATGTGGTGCTGACCGTTCAGGATAAGTTTGTCATATATCTCGTCGCTGAGAATTACCAGGTTATAGCGCCTTGCAAGTTCTATTGCCTGACGCAGGGTATTCTCACTATACACTGCACCAGTAGGATTATTAGGGTTTATGATCACAATTGCCCGGGTTTTTTCATCTATCTGTTTCTCCATGTGATCAATATTCGGTTGCCAGCCATTGTCTTCGTCCAGCAAATAAGGCCTGGCCTCACCAAGCAGACGGCTGAGAAGCGCATTGTAAAGGGGATAGCCTGGTGATGGAACGAGCACATTTTCGCCCTTGTTCACCAGGGCGGAGAGTGCAAAATCAATGGCCTCACTGGCGCCCGTGGTAATCAGTATCTCATACGGCTCTATGCCGCTTCTAACGGCTTCCTTCCTCACGGCCTCAATGGCCTCAGGTACCCCCTCAGAGGCGGAATACCCGGTGTGATCATCCAGCATTGCCTTGTAGGTGGCATCTATGAGGTGTCTGGGTGTGTGAAAATCAAAAAGTACAGGATCACCTATATTAAGATAAAAGAGGTCACCGCCGGCGGCCTCTCTCTTATCAGCGACCAGCACGATATCCCTTATGGCATAAGCAATATGCTCTGTCCGCCTTGAAGGGCTAATTTTCTTAAGTGTACTCATATTAATTATACCTCAATAAAAACTCAACAGACTTAGGAATCATCATCTCAATGAATTCACCCAACGCCCTTACTTGTCAACTTAAATTTTACCCCACCCCATACAAACAACCAAATCACCAAATCACTCAATCCTACGATGGTCCCTCCCAAGATAAAAATTCAGCCATGAGGAGGTGCTGTCAAGGGTCCAGTCTCGTGGAGGAATCATGGGACCACCCAGCCTTTCCTGTTTGCTGAGGCTCTGGAGTCGTTCATATACCTTTACGTAAAAGCACTTCCGCCTTCCAGGCCAGACCTCGCACCAGCCGTCTCTGCTACCTCCACAAGGGCCGTTTAGAAGGAATTTGGGACACTGGGACTGGGGACATAGAAATCCCATTTCCGCCAAGGTGCAGTCTCCACAGCGCCGGCAATCATAGAGCCATTCTTTTAGCCGGTATTCAAAAGAGGTAAAATGCCTTTTTGAAGATGAACCATCAATCCATCCGGCCATCCTGCGCAGGAAACTGAAAAGAGGTTTTCCCGGTTCGAAGGCAAGCTCGTGGAAAAGGCGTCCGAGATTCAGACCAAGTGAATCCTTTAAAGAAAGACTGATATCTGACCCAGGATTTGGTTCATCATGGTTGAGCCAGGTTTCAGGGTCTTCCTTAAAATACCAGAATTTCCATTCCTCAGGAAAAAGAAACTGGCATGTAAAGAGCTTCCAGCGATCGCCTATCTCATTGGCCCGCTCAATGACCCATCTAACATGGGAGTATTTGAGACCAGGGCCGCTGAGGTGTACCCCTTCGTAGCCAATACCCTTCAGTATTGACACCAACCTGGCTGCACGCTCCAGCCTGGCCCCCCCCTCCTGGTCATCCGATATGGCCTCTTGTTCTATACGTTCAAGAAGCCTGTCCGGCAAAATACATCCTGGAATTTCTCCTCTGCACAGGGTTCTGGCCAATCCTGTCGTTGGTATGAATACTGTCCCTATAAGAGGTACCCTGAGGCCTTCCCTGTCCATAAACCGCCGGAGCTCATCGAATTTGCGTATGTCAAAACCCATTTGTGTTATTACAAAGCTTGCTCCGGCAGCCACCTTCCGTTTGAGCTTCAAGTATTGGGGAATAAGCTCTGACTCCAAACGTTTGAAGGGAGATACGACACAGCCGGTGTGGAAGCTCATAGGGGCCAGCTTTACACCCCCGAATGGTGCCTTAGCATCAAGGACAATCCCCTGGTTCATATCGGAGATCATGCCCAAGACCTGGACTGAATCCAGATCGAAGACAGGTTTGGCGTTTCCCATAAATCCGTATCTGGGATAGTCCCCGGTGAGCACCAAGAGATTTTTAAGACCGGACCGGTCAAGCACAAACAACTGGCTTTCCACGAGATTACGGTTTTTGTCCTTGCAGGAAAAGTGGATGATTGGATCGATCCCAAGGGCCATTATCTCAGAGCCAAGTGCCCTGGGCGTAAGCGCTGGGTGTCCTCCGGCGTTGTCTGTTATGGATAGGGCGCTGATCAAGCCGCCGGCTGCTGCCTCTCCGGCAAACTGGAGGATTTCGTCAATGGCCTTGCCCTTTGAGGCCCTGGCGGGCACAAGCTCAAATGTAAGCACAAAGCTGCGTTTTGCCCCATTGACATCATATCCTGAATCCTTTTGGGCCAGACGCTCTTCCATAGCCTTCTGGAGCTTTGAGTGAAAAGACCTAGAGGAAAATTTGGTGATTTGGTGATTTGGTGATTTGGTGATTTTTTTTATCATCCCCGTAGTTTGCGCTTATCACCTATTCGTATGGTCACCCGCTGGTTGTCCAGATACTCAAGGAGCGGAATCATGTACTTTCTGGAAAGTCCTCCGGCAAGATCCCGGAATTCTTTTATGTTAAGCTCGTCGTGCTCTTTGATGAAACGAATGACCATGTCCTTAATTTTATCCAGGGCGCTGTGGTGGTAATAAAGATTGTCCCTCAGACGTACAAGAATTCCTTCCCTGACCATCAAATCAAATATTTTGTCTGCCGCCTTCTCATGTCCTTTCACACGGCCAATGGCATCTTCACGAAAAGGGGGCTGAAAACCGGCCTGTTTGAAGATAATCTCAAGCTTGCTCCTGAGTTCTTTTTCTTCATCACCAAGAATCACATTGTGGGAGGAAAGCCGGACAAGATCCTTTTCCTGTGCAATCTTTCCTGACTTGACAAGATCAGAAAGGAGCATTTGAAACAGCCTCTGATTTGGTGATTTGGTGATTTGGTGATTTGGTGATTGAAAGGCGGGTCCGGCAGGTCCGGCTATGGGAAAGAGGCGGGACCTTAGTTCCTCTTTGGACAGACCCTGGACAAGAGGATTGTCGTTGTGAAAGGTTCGCAGGATATCGAGCGCTTGTTTTTTTAGAGCCTCGTAAATTTTACCGTGGACAAGTCTCTGTCCTTCCCCTTCAGAGCATATAACTTTTTTGGAACTCAGAAGAGAATCAAGCTCCCGGGCAAGGCGTTTTCCATAGATGCTGCTACGCATCGCGAGTTCAGGTTTTAAAAGCCCCCTCACACCCGCACGTTCCAGATGATATCCAATGATGTCAGCCGGTCCACCTTTGGCCAGGATATCAAGCTCTGTCCAGAGCGCGGGCCGGGTCCGCTTCCGTTTCCTGGGAACAGGGTGGAGGATCCTTCCACCACCTATGGTACGGATAGGTGAATAACTTCTGATAACATAGTGATCTCCTGAAAGGACCGCCACCGGTTCCTCCAGCATTATCTGGATATAGGCCTCTGAACCCGGAACAAGCTCATCGCCCTGGAGCAGAACCCTTCCGATAACCTCGTCTGTTCCCACATGAAAGCGGACAGGACTCCTGTGCCGCAGGGGACGGCTTGCGCTGGCAAGATACAGAAAATTCAAGTCAATGAGGTAGCTTGCATGCAGGCTCCCCGGAGTAGCTATAACGTCTCCCCTGCTGACATCCTCCTTGTCAATACCCTGTAGATTGAGTGCCGTGCGCATTCCCGGATGGGCCCCCCGGGCATCCTTTCCATGGATCTGAATACCCCGAATCCTGGCAGTCCTTCCCTTTGGATAGATAGATATCTCATCTCCCAATCTAATCTGCCCCGAAATGGAAGTGCCGGTGACTACCGTGCCAAAACCTTTTATGGTGAATACCCTGTCCACCGGAAGGCGATATGGCCCGACCGGGGCCCTTGGCACCACTTCCGACACCATCTCATCCAAGACACTGAGGAGCTCGTCAAGGCCGTCTCCTGTGACTGAGGAGGCAGCCAGCACAGGAACGTCTTCCAGAAATGTGCCTGAGACAAAATCACTGACGTCCTCAGTGACCATTTCCAGCCATTCCTTTTCCACAAGATCCTTCTTGGTCAGAACAACAAGCCCCTTCTTAACTCCAAGAAGCCGACATATCTCCATGTGCTCTGTAGTCTGGGGCATTATCCCTTCGTCAGCAGCTACTACAAGGACAACGAGGTCCATCCCCATGGCTCCGGCCACCATGTTTTTTACAAAACGTTCATGGCCCGGGACATCTACTACTCCCACCTGCCTGCCTGAAGGCATGGAAAGAAGGGCAAAACCCAGTTCAATAGTGATGCCCCGCTCTTTTTCCTCTTTTAGCCTGTCGGTGTCTATTCCGGTAAGGGCCTTGACCAGGGCGGTCTTCCCGTGATCAACATGGCCGGCAGTGCCGAGAATGATGGTCTTAGTATCCATGAATCAGCTCACCTTTGCCCCTGATTCTGCCGGAGTGGCCACGGTGGTCAGATGAAGACCCTTATCGTCTTTGGCAACAAGCAACATCCCCTCGGATCGTACTCCCATGATCTTTACCGGCTTGAGATTGGCAACCACAACTACCTGCCTGCCGACAAGATCTTCAGATGAAAAGTGTTCCGCAATACCGGCAACGATCGTTCGTTCTTCCGGACAGCGGACGTTTAGCTTCATAAGCCTGTCTGCCTTGGGTACCCTCTCGGCAGCAGTTATCTTTGCCACCCTGAGGTCTATCTGTTGAAAATCCTCAAAGGAAATCTGTTTTTCAGCATTTTCAGACACAGTCTTTTTTTTAACCTCCTTCTTGTCCTTTGCCTTCCCTGTTTCCAACCTGGGAAACAGGGACGGTATGCGTGAAGTTTTGGTCCCGGGAGTCAGTATTCCCCATCGCCGGGCCGCGTCAAGATTCATGTCCTCCTGCGGGTCAAGACCTATGGCCTCCTGCATTTTTCCGGCGGTTGACGGCATCACAGGGGCTACCAGGATTGAAATAATTCGAAGAGACTCAAGGAGTGTATAAAGAACATTCCTCAGTTGGCCTGCTTTGGCCGGGTCCTTGGCCAAGACCCATGGGGCGGATGTGTCAATCACTTTATTGGCCTTATTTATTACTTCCCAGACTGCCTGCATGGCCCTGTGCACTGCAAATGACTCCATGGTCTTTTCCCAGACAGGTACCAGCCTGAGCGCGGCCTCACGCAGCTCTTTTTCCACTCCCTCCGGTTCTTGAGGTGCAGGGACCTCTCCCTTGACATATTTCCGGACCATGGCCAGGGTACGACTCACAAGATTCCCTAAGTCGTTGGCAAGATCGGCGTTTATCCTCAGCAAAAAGGATTTTTCGCTGAATCCGGCATCCAGGCCAAAGGCCATTTCCTGCATCAAACAGTATCTGGTTGCATCTACACCAAAGGACTCAACCAGATCCCTCGGCCTTATCACGTTTCCAATGCTCTTGGACATTTTCTGATCACGGATCTGCCAGTAGCCGTGGACATGGAGACGTCTATAGGGCTTGAGTCCAATGGCCTTTAGCATGGTGGGCCAGTAAATACCGTGCGGCTTCAGGATATCTTTGGCTACCACGTGTTCGGCCACCGGCCAGAACTTTGAAAAATTGGGGCCATCCGGATATCCCAACCCGGTCAGATAGTTGATCAGGGCATCAAACCAGACATAGGTTACAAATTTATCGTCAAACGGAAGGGGTATGCCCCACGTGAGACGGCTGATGGGCCTTGAGATGCAAAGGTCATTCAGGGGATCCTTTAAGAAGGACAGCACTTCATTCCTGTAACGCTCAGGCGTGATGAACAACGGGTGCTTCTTTATATGGTCTATCAGCCAGTCCTGATAACGGCTCATAAGGAAAAAATAATTTTTTTCCTTCAACCGTACAGGGACAGTACCATGGTCCGGGCACTTTCCGTCTTCAAGTTCCCGTTCCATATAGAAGCGTTCACACCCAAAGCAGTAAAGCCCCTCATATTCCCTGAAGACTATGTCCCCTCTGTCATAGACGTCCTGCAGTATGCGCTGCACGGTTGCGATATGTTCCGGCTCCGTGGTGCGAATAAATCTGTCAGGCTTTACGTCCAGGAGGGGCCAGGACTCCCTGAACAAGGAGCTTATCCTGTCTGCATAGGTCTTTGGGTCTATCCCCTGCTTTTCTGCTGCCTGAACAATTTTGTCCCCATGTTCATCTGTTCCTGTCAGGAAAAAGGTCTCCTCCCCGCGAAGCTTGTGGAACCGGTTCTGCACATCAGTAATCACAGTTGAATATGCGTGTCCCAGATGGGGTTCTGCATTTACATAGTAAATGGGTGTTGTTATGTAGAATCTGTTTTTCATTGAGTAATTTATTGATAGGTTAGGAATTTCCTTTTTTGGACGCGGATGGCACGCGTCCTGCCCTATTACGCCTATTCTTTCCCTTTGCTTTTAAATTCTTCCCTTTAGTTCTATCCTTGGGACGGCTGGCATTATCTTTAGATGCAGTTGAATGCTCCCGCCTCTTTTTCTCCATCCCCGGTTTACTTCCAAATCGCTTTTGCTTTGGTGAATGGGTGATTGATTTAGCTGAAGATTTGGGCTTTTTCTTTTGTTGCAAACGATGTTGCTCAAGCTCTAAAATTTTAAATTTTTGTTGCGTGTTATCAGGAAGAACCACTGTGACTGTCTGGCTCAGTATGTCTCGGCGTATCACTTTACCTTGTCCGGCAGGAGTATCACAAGGTTTTCCAAGGAGAGGCATGCCTTTGGCTAATTCCAGATATGTTCCGTACTCATAGGTAAGACAGCATAGCAATCTACCGCAAATTCCAGATATTTTGTTTGGATTCAAAGGGAGATTCTGGGCTTTGGCCATCTTTATGGATACAGGATCAAAACCCTGAAGAAAGCTGGCACAACATAACTCCCGACCACAAGCTCCTACTCCTCCTTTCATTTTGGTCTCGTGTCTTATGCCTATCTGACACATTTCCACTCTTGTCTGCAGGGTCTTTACCAGGTCCTTTACCAATTCCCTGAAATCTACTCTGCCCTCTGCAGAATAGTAAAATACGACCTTGCTTCCATCGAAAAAGCTCTCCACCCTGACCAGCTTCATGGAAAGACCCAGGGCACGAATACGCTCTGCGCAGACATCCCGGGCGTCATTTTCCCGATCCAGATTCCGGTAGTAGAGTTCTATTTCATGAGTGCTGGCCAAACGCTCCACCTTGGGAGGAAGGACCTTCACAGGCATTTTGATCACTACAGGACGTCCGAGTACCCTGCCGACCTCAATTCCGTGTTCTGTGGGCACCACTAACCACTCTGCATCCATTACCGGAATATTACCCGCATTGTAGTGGGACGGAGGCCATTTTGGCCTGAAGCGGACCGCGATAAGTACTATGGATATTTCATCTCCATTATTGTGTCCCTGATCGCTTGCCATTTCTATATTTCCTTCTTTCATAAATTTGCATAATAACAGATTTTTTTAAGAAAATCCCCTAACCCGGATAAAATTGAACAAAAGCTAAATTGAGCGATTAGCTGTTAGCTGTTAGTTTAATGGTAACCGTTCACGGGATTACAACGCCCGTTTTACCGCAACCCACCGAGCTGTAACCGTTTATAGGGTGCTGCAGATGCGAGGCGGAGGGTATGCATAGGTAGTGTCTGAACGAAAAGGCCGTTCAGACACAATTTTGAATTCTAAATTTTGAATTTTGAATTTAAAAAAGGAAGTGACCTTAATTGTTAATTGTCCCTGACCAAAATTGAGAAAACAAATTTTGGGGTTTCCGTTCAGGCACTAAATAGATATTGAGGAATTGAGGAATTGGAGGTATTTTATTTTAATTCATAACCCGGATAAACCGAAATAGTGCCTTCAAACTCAATTTCATAAAAGGACCTGAAGAAATGTGCCAATCCACAATCTATCTTAAAAAAGACGATACGGAAGAAGAGATATTGCGGGATGCCATCCTGGTAGAACTCTGTCCTGAAGGGGTCAGAATACAGGGGCTATTTGATGCCCCCAAGACCATTCCTGCCCGCATTGCCAGCATTGATCTATTAAAAAATAGGATCATATTGGAACCTCAAGAATAGTTCCCTTTCAATTAATAATAACTTAAACTAGCTGCCTAAGGCGAGACTCTTTCAGACAGGATAAATAGGATTTACCTGTCTGCGTATGACGCACAGGCAGGTATGATTTTTATTTATCCTGTTTATCCTGTCTGAAAAATGGAAATTCCTATACTATTAAATTGGAAAACGTTATAATAACACCTCTTAATATTGAAATATCTATGCCAAAAGGAGTCTGCATTTAAATGACCGATTTGGAAAAACTGAGGATACTCCTGCCCCATTGGATTGCGCACAACCATGAGCACATAGCCGAAATCGACAGGTGGGCCAAGTTGTTTGAAGATTCAGACAATATCCAGGTAAAAGAAGCACTCAAAAAGGCAATAAGCGCCACTGAACAGGTTACTAAAGAGTTGCAACACGCCCTGGATCTGGCCGGAGGTCCCATTGAGAGCCCTGAACTCCATAGCCGTCACCACGAACATGGAAAGGATTAGATGAGATACATAAGCACCCGCGGAGGGATTAATCCCATATCTTTCACAGAGGCCGTAATGATGGGGCTTGCTGCAGACGGAGGGCTGTTATTGCCGGACCCCCTCCCATCTGTGGATTCGGCCACTCTTGATGAATGGAAAGGTCTGAGTTATCCAAAGCTTGCCCTGAAAATTATTGGCCTGTTTGTTGACGATCTTTCAGACAAAGAGCTTGAGTCCCTAATTAACGATGCCTATACCACATTCGACACACCTGACGTCACTCCTATTGTTAAAGTTGGGAAACACTATGTCCTGGAACTCTTCCATGGGCCCACCCTGGCCTTTAAGGACATTGCCCTGCAGGTCCTGGGAAACCTGTTTTCTCTTCTTCTTAGGACATCAGGCGAGAACATGAACATCCTCGGCGCCACTTCCGGAGATACTGGCAGTGCCGCCATCTATGGGGTCAGAGGAAAGGATAATATAAACGTCTTTATACTCCATCCCCAGGGACTGGTGAGTAAAATACAGGCCCTTCAAATGACCACTGTGCCGGAGAAGAACGTCTTTAATATTGCAGTGAAAGGCACTTTTGATGACTGCCAAGCCATAGTCAAGGCCATATTCAATCAACTCGACTTCAAGGCCCGATATCATCTGGGTTCCATCAATTCCATCAATTGGGCCAGGGTCCTTGCCCAGGTCGTATATTATGTCTATGCCGCTCTGAAGGTGAAAAAGCAAACAGGATCTGAATCAGTCAATTTCTCTGTACCAACCGGGAATTTTGGAGATATCTTCGCAGGGTATATAGCAAAACAGCTTATTCAGCCCAATATAGGAAGACTGGTCCTTGCCACCAATGAGAACAATATTTTGACTCGTTTTGTCCTTCAGGGCCGCTACACCAAAAGTGAAGTGATTCCCACCATAAGCCCCTCCATGGATATCCAGATCGCCAGCAATTTTGAGCGCTATCTTTATTACCTGTACAATCAGGAACCGGAACGGATAAAACAGGCATTTATCTTTCTTGATAAAAAAGACAAAATTATAATTAGTCAGGAGGAACGAGCCCAGGTAAGAAAGGATTTCGCCTCTGCTTCTATAGACCAGGCATCAACGATCACAACTATCAGGGACATCTATAAGGAAACAGGTTATATTCTGGACCCACACACTGCAGTAGGGGTAGCCGCGGCTGAGAGGCTGGGGCCTGATCTACCCAAAGGACCCACTATCTGTCTGGCCACTGCACATCCGGCAAAATTCCCTGAGGCTGTACGTAAGGCCATAGGCAGGAAACCGGAGCGACCAGAGTCATTAAAAGGAATTGAAAGCAGGCCTAGCAGATGTAAAATCTTACCTGCAGAAGTAAACGCGGTAAAAAATTATATTGTTAAGCATGCGTTATAAGCAATCAGGTTTTTTTTGATTGCTTAATAATTGCTAAAGACCTTGCTTTTTCAACTCTAATATCAGTTTCTCCTGTTTCGAAGTAAGCTTGGCCGGCACTTCAATCATTATTCGAACATATTCGTCTCCTCTGCCACCGGAAGCAGTCGGGAGACCCTTCCCCCTCAGACGTAACTTCTGTCCACACCGTGCACCTGCAGGTATCTTTAGCCTCACTGTCCCCCCTTCCACAGTCGGGACCTCCACTTCCGTACCAAGGCAGGCATCAGTAAATTTTATAACCTTGTCTACTTCCACATCTGAACCGCTTGAACGAAAACCGGGATCAAGCTTGAGACTGATCAGCAGGTAGAGGTCACCTCTGCCTCCCGGTCCCTGTCCCCCTTTGCCTGCTACCCGGATTTTCTTCCCAGTGCTAATGCCTTTTGGTATATGTACGGAGATTCGCTCAGGATTGCCGCCGGTCCGGATAGATATCAACTTATGTGAGCCTTTAAAGATCTCCTTAGGGGAAAGGGCCAGTTCCATAACCACGTCCTGTCCGATTGGTTGTGAATACTGAAAACCTTGTTTGCATGAACGGCCACCAAAGCCGCCACGTTTACCACCAAAGACCTGGCCCAGGATATCATCAAAGGGGACTTCGGCTCCGCCTCGTCCGCCAAAAAAGACTCCACGGCCTCCGATGTCCTGAAAAATATTACTAAAATCAAAATTCTGGAAGATGTCCTCCTGTGTAAATCTGCGATGGAATTCCGTGGAACCAAAGGTATCATACTGACGTCGTTTTTCAGGATCACTCAGCACTGCGTAGGCCTCGTTAACCTCTTTGAAACGCTCTTCAGCAGTTTTATCCCCTTTATTTTTGTCTGGATGATACTTGAGTGCCATTTTTCGGAATGCCTTCTTGATCTCTTCAGGAGAGGCATTCTTTGAAACACCGAGTAGCTTGTAATAATTTTTCTTTTTACCCATATTCTTACTATCTCACTGTATATTTTTTTGATATGATTCCGCTAAAAATATCTCATCTGCTGCGTTGCTTCGATTTCCTCGTCACTGCGACGTACGCTAAGTACGCCTCATTCCTCGGAAATCTCACGCCTTGCATCTGAAGCATTTTAAGCAAAAACAGATTTTAGGTCTTTTTGCAGTGTAATTATATATTCTATAATTCAAAAGTATTGTACTATATATTTTCAGACATGTCGTCCATATACAATCAAAGGCTTTAAATGATTAGAGTAATCCGTGTAATCTGCGAAATCTGTGGATTAAAAGTAAAGTAAAATTAATAACTACTAAAGCAAAGTCAAGAAAATGCCTTACTCCTCAGTCCATACCAAGCCCCGTCGTGTGGCCCTTTTTGCTCCCTCCAGTCCGCTGGAATCAGAAAAGCTGGATGCAGGTCTTAAGATAATTGAAGAAAAAGCCCCGTGGCTCGAGATTATAAATGATATATTTACTGATCAGACCGAGGATATGCCTTCCCTGCCCTATCTTGCAGGGAAGGACCAACTCCAGGCCGGCAGATTTACAAGTCTTCTTTTGGACACATCCATAGACATTGTATGGTGTTTAAGGGGGGGATACGGATCCTTGCGTTGGCTGAGCATGGTACCATGGGACCAAATTGGGCATAAGGCTCCGGTACTGATAGGTTTTAGTGATGTAAGTTTCCTCCACTCGGCCCTTTTCCAACAAGGTCATCTATCAATACACGGCCCTCTGATGTCAACCCTGCCGATCACAGCAAAACTCGCAAGAAAAGCCCTATGGACATGCCTTGATCAAGGAGAATTCCCCAGCCTTTCCGGCACTACCCTTAGCCCCGGCAAGGCAAAAGGCCCACTCATTGGAGGAAATCTGACTTGTGTTACCCATCTTATCGGTACAGCTTATGAGCCCAAGTGGGATGGAGCAATCCTCTTGATTGAGGATCATAATGAGGCCCTTTATCGCCTTGACCGGATGCTGACGCAGCTTTTACTTACAGGAAGATTATCCAGGTTGGCGGGAATTGCTGTGGGCCGACTCCAGGAAACAGGAAAGCCGGAAAAGTTATTACAGACACTGTTGCAGGACCGACTCAGCTCCATTGGGGTCCCCATAATCACTGATCTTCCCGCAGGTCATATACCTGACAATTATCCGCTGTTAATTGGCGGATACTATGAATTGGATGGAGAAAAGGGCCTCCTGAAACCAATGGCAGGGCTACCTGGACTTCAGCACCCCTGAACCTCCATCTCAAGCAATATTTCCCCTTCCAGAACTCTGCTGCCAAACCCTGCCATCACAGCAGTTACCACACCTGTGCACGGAGCTGAAACCGTACAGAAAAGCTTCATCCTCTCCAGTGTCAAAAGCTCCTCACCTTCCCTCACATGCATGCCGGGCCTGAGTGAGTGGTTTATGTCCACCACGGTCCCAGCCATATGGGCCTTGATCCGGACTACCTCTGAGTTTTTGAGATTGTTCATCTCTCCCATGCCTTTATAAAATGTTGCTTTTTGCCAGGTCAGTACTTGAATCTAAAAATATTGATGATAAGAAAGGTATTATACTACAAATATATAATAAGAAATCGGTCATGGACCAACCAAATTTTTCAGTACAAGGCCAATAATTTCCAATAGGAGAATATACGAGAAATGCCACCCAAGGCTCTAGAGGTCAATATTGCCTACAGCCGCGTTGATGTCACTGTTGATCAGAGATATGAAATTTTACAAGAGGTCATGGGTGAATACCGTGGCGTCAGAGAAAGGTTGCAGACCTTCCTGGAAGAAATTTGCCACCCTTACAAAAACTGGGAATTTATCGTAAAGGAAGCAAGAGGCTATGCGCTTAATTATTCCCACGTACTCCGAACCCACGCCAAAGGTCCTGAAGCAGCAAGACTGTATATAGACATCTTTTTCCTGGCCATTGATTCCTCTCAGGACGAAAAACTTAGGATCAATGCGTCTGACAATCTCCTCTCTTTTATTCAAAAGATCATTAAAGATGCCGGCGCTGATCTTTTCAGATTCTTGCCTGTTATGGACTATGCATTTGACAGAATCAGGCATTATCCAAAAGAGACATTTGTTTTATTTGTTAAAAGTTTTTATCAGCTCAACAGGCTTGGAAGGAGCTATTCTCAAGCAGTCCCTTCAGGATCAGGCTTTACTGCCGTAAATCACCTTTTGATCAAGTACTTTCGATATACATATGACTACTGGTTAGAGCAGGTTGATCCGCTGGTCTGGTTTGAAAAAAAATCCGGAAAGGCAGGATTGGATAAAATTTTCAAACCGATCTCCCACAAATATCTGAAGGCCTGTCAGGAAAGGCTGGAGAGTATTGTTCGCGCTTCGGACGACAGCTCAAAGACCATTTTGGATCGACTTGTTAAACTTCCGGGATATGGTCAAATCATCACCATTTACAGTGAGATCCCTCAAGAACTCCTCAATGCCAGAGATGATAAGGCACAGGGAAACCACTGGAAATTGCTGTTTCTCCTTCGCATTATGGATACTACAGGTCTTTCACCTGTTCACGAAGAGACCTTAAGAGACATCAATCGAACCCTTGCCTGGCTCATTCATCATGAAGATCCTCTGGCCGTTCAGCAATCCCTGGAAAAGACTTTTGCAATCTTAAGGAGGAGTATAGAAAAATTCCCAGTGACGGCATTGAACTGTGTTCTGAACATAGGGCGGGGGGTCTATAAGACTAAAGAGAGTGAACTTGTAGAACTTTTTATCGATTCAGTTGTTTCCCTCGGATTCCAGACGCCGGAGATAAAAGGGGTAGGTGAAGACTGGCAGATCAGGGCAAATCCAGCACATATTCAAAATATACGTACCTGGATTCAACTTATCGAGATGAACCCCAAATGGTCAAAAAAACTGCTGTCCTCTCTGATCATCCACCTTTCACTGAGCGGTGTGTTAATAAAAGATACTGACATTTTCCCGCGCGACATAACTCAGTTGCTAAATAGCGACATTGGTCCGGTTTATAACCTGGTCAAGCAGTTGGCCCGTCTCTTCCCCTCATATTTCAATGACATCGGAGCAGAGGGGAAGCTCAGGGACATCTCCACCGAAATCGACGAAATATGCATGCGCAAGGACCCACTTATCCACTTTTTGAGAAAGCAGAGTCACGTTGAGAGCAGTAACCAACTCATCGGCCTTATGGAAGCCGTTCTGAACTTCTGGAGGACCAGAAATAAAGAGAAGATAAGGCCTTTTGTACCTCCGGATATTTACGAACAGGTTGAGATAGAAGGGCCGCATATTGATGGCGTCCACCGTGTTATCACCCATCTTTTTCATGCCGGGGGGCTTAAAGATGTGGCAGATCTTCTGAATATTGAGAATGATCGTCTCAAGGCATCGGCAAATGAAATTCCGGGTGTATCAGAGCTTGACTTCAAAAGAATTGAACTGGGAATTACTTTCTACAAGCTCCTTTATCAGAAATACCATCTGGGACTCACTGAAATAAATGCCTACCTGGCGCAGCTCCGATTCAGCGGGTTGCCTGATATAGACAAACTGGAAAAGACCCTTAATGAGAAAGATGGCAGGCTGAAGCTGGAAATGCTGCTGGGTTACCTTGAGAAACTGAAGGGAGTTATTCTATCGTCCGAGGACTATGAAATCAGGGAAAACATATACAGAAAAAGGCATCTTACCGTTGACATCCCATCCATGTATGGAAGCTACCACGAGATGAAATTTGATGCACTGGGGCTGACTTTCCGGCTGGAGTCCCCAGTGAATGTGCTTTTTGAGGAAATCGTTGAGACCATTGATCTTAAACTGATTACAAAGGCCACCTTTTCCCAGATTTTTGATTACTTACGCCTCTTTGATTTGGCACTTAAATTGGATGGTTTCTCATCTTTGGAAATAGAACACCAACTGGATCTGCTGGCCCATTCCCTCAAAATCAGGGGGTTTTCCTTAACTCAGTATCTGGACATCTTCCGTGGCTTCTCCCAGGCTGTGAGTAATATTGCTAATGACTATTTCAACAATATTCACCAGGAAAATCTGGCTAGGATACTGGACCAGATCCCTACTGAAAAGTTAATGCCCAAATATCTCCCGCCTGAAGAGACTGATGACCGAAAAAAATTTCCTCACCGTATAACAGAGATGTTCTTGCGCGACAGCATCGCGACCTCTTTAGGTCTTCAGCAACTTGATCTATTTATTAGCCATATTCTAAATACCCTTTACCATCAGTCTGATGAACTCCCAAAAGAGGACCTGCGCTTGCTGCTCAGTTATGACCCTCAAAAGGTGATAACGCCAATATATTCCATAAATAAAGGCGTTTCAGACATTATCCGTCTCGGCAACAAGGGGTTCAATCTGGTCAAGCTGAACAGTTATGGCCTGCCTGTTCCGCCTGGTTTCATTATCACAACCGAAGTTTTCAGATGCCGTAAAATTGTTGATCACTATGGGCCTGCGAAGAAAAACTTCGAGGAGCAGGTTGCTTTTGAAATGGCTGCCCTTGAAAAAATGACAGGAAAGACCTTTGGAGACCCTCACAATCCCATGCTTCTGGCAGTGAGGAGCGGTTCCGCAATTCCTCAGCCCGGAATGATGGACACATTCCTTGATGTTGGAATAAATAAAAATATCGTTCAGGGAATGGTTTCCAAAACAGGTAATGAGTGGTTCAGTTGGGATACCTACCGGCGATTTCTCCAGTCTTACGGTATGGCCTTTGGCCTGAAAAGAGATAAATTTGATGATATTATGGATGATTTTAAAAAACGTTTAAGCAAACCCTACAAAATGCATTTTTCCGGATTACATATGAAGGATATTGCTTTGACTTATAAATCGTTGATTCTAGACAATGGTATAGAGATCGAGGAATCTCCTTTTGAGCAACTTCTTGTGGCTATCAGAAAGGTCTTTGATTCCTGGTACGCACCCAAGGCTGAAACCTATCGTAAGATCATGGGTATCTCCGATGACTGGGGAACGGCTGTAACGGTTCAATCCATGGTCTTTGGCAATCTATCCCGCATGTCCGGTGCAGGGGTATTTTTTACTCACAGTCCCAGATGGTCTGGAGATACGCTTGGGTTATGGGGCGATTTTACACTTGGAAATCAAGGCGAGGACGTGGTTTCAGGCCTGGTGAGGACACTTCCTATTTCAAAAAATCAGGCAGAGATCGAAAACAGGCAGAGTGATGCAACACTTGAAGCCATATTCCCAAAAGTCTATTTTGGTATAAGGGAATGGGCAAAGGAGCTTGTTTATAAAAGAAAATGGAGCCCACAGGAGATCGAATTTACGTTTGAAAGTCCTGAGACAAAAGACCTGTATCCTCTGCAGACCCGCAATATGGTCATAAGGGAAAGAAAAAAAGTCTACTCCTTCGATTCAGCAGAGAGGCAGCCTGCCGATTTCCTCGGGCACGGGATAGCGGTGAGCGGAGGTGCCATGACCGGGAGAATCGTGTTCAGCCAGGAAGAGATCAAACATTGGCGAAAGGCAGAACCAGAGATATGCCTGATTCTTATCAGAAACGATACTGTTCCTGATGACATCCAGGAGGTCTATGAGGCTGACGGCCTGCTCACAGCCCGTGGAGGCTCCACCTCACATGCTGCAATTGTGGCCCACAGGCTGGAAAAGACTTGTGTTGTGGGATGTGCAGACCTTGTTTGCATGGAAAAGCAAAGGACCTGTTCGTTGAATGGGATAGAGCTGAGATCAGGAGACTGGATCAGCATTGACGGCCTGGAGGGATCTATCTACTCAGGTCAAATGAAAATCAAAAAGATGGAAGAGGACTAAGATGGAAAATATCTCAAAAAATAAGGGTAATAACGGCCTAAAACTGGGCATAAACGGCCTTGGAAGAATTGGGAAACTGACTTTGTGGCACCATGTTGCGCGGAAATATTTTAATGAAATAGTGGTCAACCTGGGACGAAACGTTGGGACATCGCTAATGGATCTGGCACACTACCTGGAAAGAGATTCTACTTACGGATCCCTTGGTGGCTACCTTTATGGATACAAGGGGGAAAAAGTGATCCGGGATGTGGACGAAAAGGCGGGGTCTATGACCGTAGACGGCATGAAGATCAAGATATTGCGGCATTCCAGAAATCCGAAAGATATTGGCTGGCGGGAACATGGTGCCAGGCTCGTGGTAGATACTACAGGGCAATTCACTGATCCCACTCTCTCCCCGGATGGACCAAAGGGTTCTGTGAGGGGCCACCTTGAGAGCGGGGCAAAAAAGGTAATCGTCTCGGCCCCTTTTAAAATAAAAGACAAGACAAAACCCATGCCTGATGACGCTGTTACGACCGTTATGGGCATTAATGAAAATGATTATGACCCGCGAGTGCACAGGATTGTTTCCAATGCTTCATGTACAACCACCTGCCTGGCGCACATGATAAAACCCCTTCTGGACTCTTTTGGCTCTAAAAAAATCCTGACCGCTTCAATGGTTACTGTTCATGCAGTGACAGGCTCACAACAAGTCTTGGACCGGCTTCCAAAATCAGGGGCAATAGATCTGCGAAAGAATCGGAGCGTCCTGAACAACATTATATTGACCACGACAGGGGCGGCAAATACCCTCGCACTTGTGATGCCGGAGATGAAACAGATCGGGTTTATTGCTCAATCCGTGAGGATTCCAACTACAACAGGGTCATTAATTATTCTTGTAGTGAACCTGCAGGAAGAACCTTCCGGCGAATCGATTCGAAAGGAATTAATAAACTCAATTTACAGGGACGCTGCAGCTCGCGATCACCGTGGATATCTTCACTATACTGAAGAACAGAATGTCTCCTGTGATATTATCGGACTTCCAAAAGCCGGGGCTATTATTGAAGCCAATGAAACCCATACCCGCACAGCAGAGGTAAGCATAGACCTACAAAAGGTGAGTCAAATCACAGAACACGAAATCCTAAAGAAAATCGGGCAGGACATGTTGAAAATTGCAATCACCCAGGCGGTCATCTATGGATGGTATGACAACGAGCTGGGGAGCTATGTGAATATGCTTGGGGATCGCACTGTGTCAGTAGCAGAGGTTATCTAGCTCTCGGCCCGACCTCGTCGGCTAAGAGATAACGTATCCGGTCGTTGAAAATCGCCCGGGACGGCGGCGTCCTCAGGCACAAAACATCGCCCGTCTGTTCACTTGTTATCTACCTGCTCCAGGATAAGGCCCTCCGGCAGACTCTCCCCGAAGGCATGGTTTTTCTCTTTTCCTGCAAGAGGAACGGCTTTCCGTAATGGTTCCAGTTTCTTCTCACCGGCCCCTAACAACTGGAGCCAGGTGATTACCTCCTGGCGGAAAGCGGTCTGCAGATCCCTGGTCCTGTCTCCGGTAAGTCTTGCCATGGAGATAGTGGCATTAATAAGCTTCTGGGGTTGCTTCAATTCTTGTTTTTTTAGGACCTCCAGCCAGGATGATACCTCTCCGGGAGGCACCACCTTATTGGCCGGTCCATAAAGCGGTTGTCTTGAGCCTATGCGGGAAAGTACCCACAAGGCACCCCGCCACGACCGGTTCTTAACAAGATTTGAGACAAGTTCCCTCCCGAGCTCTATCTTGCCGGATATCTCAAGTCGTTCAAGATTGGCGGCAAAAAGCCACATCTCACGCCTCTCCTCCTGAGATACTTTAATCGGCTTCACTTTGGCCCGCTTGCGCCTCTTGGACAGGACAGGCAATAAAGCACTTGACATGGTAGAAAATATCTGTGTCTGCTGCCCGGAGCCCAGACCTGCCGCAACCCGCCGCCAGAAAATCCACCACTGAAGCCTTGGCTCCATCTCTTTTGAAAAAACCAGGCCATCAAAATAAAAAGGCCATATCTTCTTGATTCGCCACGGATCAGTGACCTCGCCGGTCCCGGGACGGAGACAAAAACCTGTCAAATTATACCATCTGGCCTCGTGTTGCGGGGATCTTCCACGTCCGGCCTTCATATCGAGTAATGCATCAGCCAGGGAACGCAACAGAGGAAGTGACCACAGGTCCTTCTCCATGCCCACGCACTCTGTCAGACGCCTTGGGAGTTGTGATGGTGCAAGGGCTTTGTCTCCCTTATCCGGTACAAAGCACTTGCGGATCTCTTCCCTGGCCTCCTCCAGGGCCTTAAGGTCTTCTTTGGACAGCCCCTTCGGCTCTTCCTCCATCTGTTCATCAGATGGGGCCACCCGCACCCCTTCAACCTGAGAGGTCGAATCTATGCCATTTGTCTCTGAATCCCTGAGCTGGAACTGCAAACGCCACCTGTGGGGGCTCTCCTGGGACTCACAATAGAGTTCCAGGGTCCCTATGGCCGTGACCTTTGCCCCTAATCTGATGGGAATCTGTACATCACGTCCCTTCTTGCCGTAACGTAGAACCGTCTGGAGTGGTGGAAGCTCGATAAGGTCTTCGGAATCCACCGGTACCAGATCTCCCACCTTATCTCCCTTACGGGTGGTAGAGCTATAGAGTGAAAACTTCACTGGCCTGTTTGTCCGGACCCGAAAGGTCTTTAAGACCTCTACCTCTTTTCCCTCCTCTGTCCCCCTCTCCACCAGGCAGACTCCCATAGGGGCACGGTTCTTCTCATCCAGGGCCACCCCCACGAAGTAGGACCTTGCCATACCTCCGCCCACTCGAAGCCCGAGGCCCTGTGTAACCAGTCCATAATATGTGGCTCCCCAGGATATCGCCAGGTCAAGGGACCTGCTGTCTAAAACCCTGACAGGGCGTCCGGACCAGGATGTCAATATCCCCTTTAGGCGATTTCGTATCAAACCGGGCTTGAGTGCACCACCATTAAAGAGCACCACAGTGGGCATCCGGCCTCCGCCCTGCTTTAAGAGAAAACGGGCCAGATGCTTGGTCACAGCCGGATCGCTTACATAGGGAAGCCCCATCTCCCTGAGACCCGTTTCGCCCCTTTCCAGAAAATCGCCTGCCTTAAGATCCACTTCGGGGAAAAAACCTTCGATAAGGACATCATTCACCTGATCCCGGTTAAGATCTGTCATCATAGTGCCGCCAATCAGGGATCGCCCACGGCCAGTAAGCCTGAGTGTGGTTTTTCCTGGCCCCCCATCTTCTAAAAGGGTCTCCTTTGCCTGTCTGCACTGATGATACAATGCATTCCAGCGGGCAGTGTCCAATTCCTGGCCAAGGGCCTTTTCTGCCAAGGCCGCCAGGGAAAGATCCATGTTATCCCCGCCTAAAAGCAGATGGTCCCCTACTGCCACCCTTTCAAGCTTGGGAGTGTCCGAGTCTCCCTCGCAGGAAATCAAGGTAAAGTCAGTCGTACCACCGCCAACATCACATACCAGAAGAAGATCTCCGGGGTACAAAAAAGTATTCCATTGCCTTTCATGAAAGGAGAGCCATGCATAAAAAGCAGCCAGAGGCTCCTCTAATAAAGTCACGGAAGGTAAACCCGCCTCCTTTGCCGCCTGTACAGTAAGTTCCCTCGCAACCTCGTCGAAGGAAGCCGGCACAGTCAAGACCACCATTTGCGCTTCCAGAGGCTCAGGCATGCCATGATCCCAGGCCTCTCTGATATGCTGAAGGTAGCGGGATGACGCGGTAACAGGTGAAATCTTATCTATCTCGACCCCTGCGCCCCACGGAAGAATAGGGGCCTCCCTGTCCACCCCCCCGTGGCACAGCCAGCTCTTGGCTGAAGAGACCAGCCTTCCGGGCACAAGCCCACCTTGATCTCTGGCAAAGGAGCCAACCGCATAGGTCCTATCAGGGTCCCAGGGAAGGGCAGTTGCCCTGGCCTGGAGATCATATTCCCCTGACAGGTAAAGGAATGACGGCAAAGTCGGCCTTTCGGCCACTCGACCTTGGCCTACAATCTGTAGTACATCAAAGGTAAGTATATTAATGGAACCTGGACTTGCATCATGTAAATCCACATAGCCCACGGCAGAGTTGGTAGTCCCGAGATCGATTCCGACTATATATCTTGCTTTCATGCTCATAGATTCACACTAAGACAATGAAGAAAAAATTCAACTTCTGGTTTGGATTCCCACTGCCCTTTCCGCCGTATGCTGCTCCGGTCCGGAGAAGGATGCGGTTGTCTTCTCGGTAGGTGGCGCGCCTGCTGAATTGGCTTTCTGGGAAGAACTCATCCGGGATTTTGAAAAGCAGTCCAGGACAGAAATTTGAGGGACGGAGTTAGTTTAATAATTTAATTGACGTTTGAATTTAGGGTTAAATTGAAAACTCCATAACCTCTAGCTTCCAATAGTGCTAAAAAAAAATTAGTGTGTGGTGCTTGGGAGTGCAATTTCGGCTCAAATCGCAAAAGGCGATTTCCTATCAGCTTGTGAGGCTTACTTGGCCAGGTGCTCAATAGTGTCATACAGGGCTTTGAGTGAGAAGGGCTTGGCAAGAACCTTATCGAAGTCGCTATCCTTAAGCAGCCATGGCATTCCGGAAATAGCGACAATCGGAGTAGCCTTGCGGCTGGAATTGCGGACATGCCGAGCGACCTCTTTGCCGCCAATGTCCGGCATACAGATATCTGTTATTATAATGTCGATGAACTTTTTATCGAATTTTTGAATCCCCTCTCTGCCGTCGGCCGCAGTTTCAACATTATATCCGAACTCCGTTAACGCCAGTTACAGCAGATTTACAATCGCTTGTTCATCGTCGATAACCAAAACCGTACGCATACTGACCACCAGTGATTGCTAAAAGTCGTAAATAATGACATTTTTCAAGTTAGCGTCTTTTATCTTATTTAGACCTGGCTTGTCAACAATATATTGTATTTTATTTATATAAAACCTCCACATATAGATAAAATCGTATTACGATCTTATAGAAATACCGATGCATTTTTCTGCATGATCTCAAAATCCTGCTCGGTCAACCCAACACCACAAACAACCTGCTTTGCCAAGTTTTGATCAATCAGGTCTTCGGGAGCATGGACGTCCAGGTTGATGACAAGTTGAGCACCTGTTTTTTTGGCCAGACTGGCAACATGGCCGTTGGATAAAGAATGCCCTTTACGGGCGGATATCTCTCGATTTAGGGGACGGATTTAGAATTTAGGGGACGTGTTGCCCTGACCAGCTTTTCCCTTGACTTTTTTCATCTCGGCCTTCATAAATATTTCAGAGGCAATCGGGAAAATTTTCGGTTCTTGTGTTCATAGCCTGCCGAATAATCAATCCTCTTTTTTTTGGAGATGAGAGCGAATATGCAGAAACTGAAATATTGGAATATACACAGTAATTCATAGAACTCACCACCAACACCACTTAACTGATTTTATGGATATTTTGCTAAATAACTGGCTGATATGCAACTAATGTTTGCAGGACAGCCTCCAAGGAGGAATTTTCTATGACCAAGAAGCAGTGGGATAGTTCACCTGAGATGCAGATTGATCTAATCAAGATGTATAAGGCAACGATTGAGACCAACAAGGGCATTATTGAATTGGAACTCTACCCCCAGCACGCACCGAAAACGGTCAACAACTTCGTGTTCCTATCCCGAGATGGGTTTTACGATGGCGTAACGTTCCACCGCGTGATCAGCAATTTCATGATCCAGGGGGGAGATCCGACAGGTACAGGGCGAGGTGGTCCCGGCTACACGTTTGAAGATGAGCTAGAGGGAAATCCTCTGAAACACGAGAGGGGAGTGATCTCGATGGCGAACGCCGGCCCGAACACGAACGGAAGCCAGTTCTTCATTACGCATTCACCGCAACCGCACTTGAATGGGAGGCACACAGTATTTGGGAAGGTGGAGAAGGGACTGGAGGTAGTGGATGCAATTCAGGAAGGCGATAAAATAAACAAAGTGGAGATAAGCGAGGGATAGAACGAAGAAAAACAGGAAACTTGTTGAATGAGTTATTTGACGTCAAAAAAATTGCAACACAAGACCAATTATCTCATTGGCGTCATCTCCTATACGCACGGTTTTCTTCCGCCATGGGCTGTCAAGACATTCCAGGGCACGGACTTGATCATTCATGCTGGAGACATTGGTAAACCGGATATACTTAAAACTTTGCAAACAATCGCTCCTGTTGTCGCAGTACAAGGAAACATGGACTATGGCGAATGGACGGATAATCTCGCTCAGACAGAAGTAGTTGAAGTAGTGCGGGGCAGCCAAGACACGGATATCCAGCCTCTGTCGCTTTGCTTCAAATACATGGAACCTATTTGGATGCACGGTTTGTTGAACTGGAAGGAATTTCGTTATAGATTCTGCATTAAAGCAGGGTAACTATTCAGGTTGAAGTACTTCAGTCTTCAGTCTTCAACCTGAATAGTTACAAAGCAGGTATTATCCCTGTCCTGAATGTGAGAAGTGCCGATTATTCGACATCTTTCACGACAAGCCAAAAATAGTTTACACTTTGTTGATCTTGTATTTTGGCAGTGAAATTTGAAATTTGAAATTGGGAAAAACACGAAGATGTAGATGCGTTACCTAATTTCGAATTTCCAGTTTCGACATCGGCATTCAATTCGATAATACACGCTTTTTCGAAAACAGTGTAAATTTATGAATGAAGGATGCCAAGAATTATTCCATCAAAAAAGGAAGGAAGAGTATGAACAACAGGGATTTAAATGGAATTAAAAAGATTCCGAAGGGAGAGTTATTTTCAATGAATGCCATTTATTGCGAATAATTTTTAACAAGGCGATCTAATTGCCAAATTCACTAAATTTCCGGCTTCCTGTATTGCTAGAGGCATCGTCGGCCCGGCCTGGAAACACCAAAAAACGGGACAGCGCAAATGCCTCGAAGTTTTTTTGTCTTGACAATGTAGTACACTCTAAATAATATTTTAAATAAAATTAAAATATTATTTTCCTCTGTTTGTGGTGGGGTAGTTTATTTTTTGATTCTGATGATCTCAGTAAGTTACTCTTAAATTGAGCGATTAGCTATTAATTGAATGATTACAGGATGTTTTGCTATTACAGACTTTCACCCTGTTGAATGCAGCTTCGCTGTCCCCTTTGGGATTCAACAGAATGAACCCGTTGGGTGTTATTTCTAATTAATGTAATGTCTTGATTTTTCAAAGCTAAATCCTAATAGCTATAGCTAATCGCTAAATTCAGGTTACTAGGACCTTAGGTTGGTCAGCTATAAAATATTTTTAAAGTATTTTATAGGCATTGTCGATTGCGACTTTAGGAAATTGTTGAGAAGGCCAGTGCAATTATGTCTGGCCCATGTGCCGAAATAACTAAAAGGAGGTGATCAATCGGAGCAGGTAATATCTATATAAATGTTTGACAATACGTAATAGGGTGATAAAATCATCCCAATTTACCTTAGCAGAAAGGGGAGCTGAGGTTGTATCATATTAGATCAAGGAGGAATGGGGGAATTATGGTTAAGAAATTATTAATTGCCATAGTCGGTTTAAGTCTCTTGATTGGCAGTATGATCGGCTGTAGTCAGATGCTGGAAAAAAGAGCCAGCATCATCAAGGTGCCGGAAGTGGCACCTGGGGCAACATATGTAGGCAGCGAAGCCTGTTTGGAGTGTCACGAAGACTACGTCAACGATCGGCATAATAATGTTCATATGCGCATAGCGTCTTTTGAGGCATATGGCTACCAACATGGATGTGAAGGCTGCCACGGGCCTGGGTCCGTACACGTGGACGAAGACGGTGATCCGGCTCAGATTTTGCGCTTCGGTAAAGACGGGCTGGCCATCGATGAAGTTGCCGGGGTCTGTACTACCTGTCATCAGGCCGGAGCCCAAATGAACTGGGCAAATTCAGAGCATGCCCTGAGTGATGTAACTTGCACATGCTGTCACAAAATCCACAATAATCCTGAAAAACACCTTCTGGTTGAGAAGGAGATAGGTCTCTGTGCCTCCTGCCATACATCTCAGAAGGCAAAGATGTACTATATGTCTCACCATCCCTTGAAAGAAGGGAAAATGACATGCGATAGCTGTCACGAGCCTCACGGTACACAGAACGGGGTCGACGGCATGCTCAAGACCGAAGAGAGGCTCAACGATCTGTGCCTTAAGTGTCATGCCCGTTATCAGGGACCATTTGTCTTTGAACATGCCCCTGTTTCAGAGAGCTGTCTCGAGTGTCATGAACCCCACGGGACCGTGGCAAACAACCTCCTAAAACAGAATGAGCCCTTCCTGTGCCTGCAGTGTCATGAAGGACACTTCCATGCCAACAGGCAAGGAACTGTATCATCAGAGCCTATCACAGAATATGCGCCAGGCAAGCCCATTCA
>CAZYEJ010000005.1:0-17837 GCA_964646435.1 uncultured Thermodesulfobacteriaceae bacterium | reverse complement strand
CAACATGACTGGTCCCGTGGAATGCTGACGAAGTGTACTACTTGTCACCAGTCAGTTCACGGTAGTGATTTACCATCGCAGACAGGTGCGGGCCACGGCGCCGGCCTAACACGCTAATAAGGAGGCAGACAGATGAAAAAATATATAGCAATTCTTGTCATTTTTGCTTTGGCCGTCTTCCTCCCATTTGGTGAGGGGGCTGTATGGGCAGATGATGACAGTGAACAGAGTATCCATGCTGAGATTTCCGTGGGCGCGAGCTTCAATGACTTAAATGATGATGGTAAGGGCAGCCCCAATAAGGCGGCAGAGTACAGGAGCCTTTGGGACGAACACGGTGTTGGAATTTTCGGCGGTTCAGTCGACGTCAGGAGCGGTGGTATAGAGTTCGGCGCCGAGGGTATGCGCATCGACAGCCAGGACCAGGACTACAGCGGGCACCTGGATGTGGATCGGATCTTCGAATTCAGCGGCGCTTACCAGGAATTCCTGCATCGCCTGGGCCAGGATGAACTCCTCCATATACAGGCGACATCCGCAGCCCCGGGAATGGGTGCCCAGTTGTGGCATTCTTACGATTATGATGACCCTGGGTTTGACGTAAACTCCAACGAGGCACCAGATAAAGCTTTCGGTGTGGAGTATGAAAAATACGATGCGACTACTATCCTTCGTCTTCCCATGTTACCAGGCGTCAAGGTGGGTATGCAGTATCGTTATGAAAATAGAGAAGGACATCAACAGGCAATGGGCATGAGCAAGTGCGGTTCTTGCCATGTAGTGGCCCATGATAAAGACATCGATGAGACGACTCAGGACTTCAAGCCTTTTATTGAAGCCAACTTTGGGCAGCTCTCTTTGGAATATAGCTTTCTCTACAGGACATTCGACAATCACAGTGATCGCCTGTACAATTTGTATGATCCTGCAGTGGATCCGTTCAAGGGGACCTGGGACCCAACCACCAATGACAAGTATGGTGGAGTTAATTACGACTACCGCAATGGATCTCTCGAGCTGTCCGGGACCCCTGAGACTACTAAGACGGTCCACCACGTGAAAGGTAAATACGATATCAGCAAGAATCAAAACGTATCTTTCGGCTATATTCACTCCTTTGCAGAAAATCAAAGTGCCGACGAATACGGCTTGTCAGCAGATGGTGGAAGTAATCATGATCTGGACACAACCTATGATGCCGGAATGCTGAGATGGACAGCCAATCTGACCAGAGATCTGTTAGTAAGCCTGAACGGTCGTTATCAGACCATCGACTCTGACAGTGCAGACATAGATCTTAAGGGTGATAAAAATGATTACACACGCGACTCAGATGAAGAAAGGAATATCGCCAATGTCCGTGCCGACGTGAGGTACCGCCTGCTTCGCAGTCTGACCCTCAGGGGCGGTTATGAGTATGAAAATGAAGACAGGCAAAACCAAGATTTCATCGCGGACAGAGATATCACTACACACAAGATCAAGACCAAGGCCAAATGGAGACCATTCAGTGCTTTTTCTGTAACGGCCGGCTACAAATTCACCTTTGTAGATGATCCGTATGCCTATGAGGATGCTGCATATCCCACCCATGTCGATCTGTGTGTGGACGATGCAGGTAACTGTTTAGATCCGGTAGGTGGTCCGTGTGTACCTGGCAAATATTCATACGATGAGTATGTATATGGGGCACGAACACACAACATGTCTACAGAGCCTGAGTACGAGCACGAAGCCAAGCTGAAGGCCAACTGGAGTCCAATGGATATGCTGTTTGTCTCGGCCTATACCCGATATGTCAAGGGGGAGAATGATGAAGACCTCGAATACAGGTACGAAAACAGTAGCATAGATAGCGGTGTAGACATAACAGTCACCCCAATGGATAAATTATCTTTGACGCTTGGCTATAATTATTTGGGACAAACGGCGGATTCAGAGTTCTATATACCATATTACCATGGCTGAGGGGGCTGGCTCTCGGACGAGGTTCGTCCGAATTCCTCCCATATGAATTATGATTCCGAAGTTCACACCTTCATGGTCGCTGCCAACTATGCCCCGCTGCCCAGATTGAGCTTCAATGTAGGAACTTCTTACAGCATGGCTGAAAGCAAAATGCATGACGTATCCTTTTCCAGTGAACCCCATACCGATGGTGATCGACTGGATGCCGCCACAGGATGGAAAGGGACTTACGACCCTGCCAACAACAACGATATGGAGTCCTACTCCGAGCTGAATTATACGGTCTGGGACATCAATGTAGGCGCAAGCTATGCCATTAACGACTACGTGGGCATCACTGTAAACTACCTCTTCACAGATGTTCAAGATGAGGATCAGTATGTTTACGGAGACGAGGATGGGCAATACCAGTCCGTCATGACCTACCTGACCTTCAGATTCTAAGACCTTTTATACCGGTCTATCTGATCTGAAAAGATAAAAGTGGGGGCCTTTTGGCCCCCACTTTACTTCT
Source organism: uncultured Thermodesulfobacteriaceae bacterium (assembly GCA_964646435.1). Lineage (GTDB taxonomy): Bacteria > Desulfobacterota > Dissulfuribacteria > Dissulfuribacterales > UBA3076 > UBA3076. The sequence goes on along the minus strand of CAZYEJ010000005.1, from coordinate 15,355 downwards.
GATTGGCTGCAAAGAAGACCTTAGACCACTAACAGCTCCGGAAAAATACCCAGAACATAGCGAAATGGCTGGGGAACGCCTCATCAGGACTCATACCAAGAGAGCGTTTGGGTTTTCGGAAAAGGCCCGGCCGGCAAAAAAATTTCCCTCTACAAAAGAGAACTTCCTTTCCGCTTTAGCCTTCCTATCAGCATCTCCGATATGATGAGGGACAAAATCCGTAACTTCTCAATAAGTTTGGGTAATTGCGCTGGAATTAGGCTCACCTACAATAGGATGTAGAATGTAGGGTGGGCATCGCCCACCGATCGCATCATTCCGGCGAAAGCCGGAATCTAATATCTTTTCAAAACGTTCCGCGATCTGGATGCTGGATCAAGTCCGGCATAACGAGGGAACTTTGGACTATGAAGTTTATTACAAGGGATTAGATTATAGTGTTAAGGGGTAATTTTTGCACATTTACAGAACCAAGCTATCAAGGCACACGTGGTCTGGATTTAAGAAAGGTCCTCTGACAGCAAAAAACTCCGAAAAGCATGAGCAAGAGGTGAAAGAACCCGCTGATTATGCCATATCAGATAGAACTGCCGTCTAAGTTGGACGCCCTCCAGCACAGGGGCGTGTAACAAGCCGTGCTCCAGATCGTCCGCCACGGCACGACGCGAAACTATAGAGCACCCAAGCCCTGCCCTCACCGCATGGCGGATTGCTTCGGTACTCCCCATCTCTGCCACAATTTGAAGGTCGCTGAGTTGCAAATTTCCCTCAGCCTGCAGGGCACGCTCCGTGGCCAAACGCGTACCCGACCCCTTTTCTCTTAAAACAAAGGGCTCGGATGCAAGATCATCTATAGACGCCTGCCCGCAATCAGCAAGGCGGTGACCCGGTGATACGATCAGGACCATGTCATCGTGAAAGCAGGGTTCAAAGCTAAGACTTTTTTTCCGGACAACAGCCCCTACCATCCCGAGTTCCAATTCACTATTGGCAACAGCAGCAACGATTGCGGCCGTATCCGATATACGCAATATCACTTTGATGTTAGGGCGGTCAGCCTTGAATCGACCGATCACACCCGGAAGAATATACTGCCCGGGGATATTGCTGCCTCCAAGGTCCAGGCTGCCCTTTTCCTGCCCTAAAAACATTATAATTTCCCGTTCAGCCTGGAGATTAAGTCTTAATATCTGGCGCGCAAAAGGATAAAGAACTTCGCCGGCCTTTGTTGGCGCTATATCTTTCCCACTTCGGTCGAACAATCGAACGTCCAAAGTCTCTTCCAGGACCCGAATGTGACCACTTACTGTCGGCTGGGTGAGGTGGACCTCTTGGGCTGCCCGGCTGAAGCTACGATTTTCCCACACTGCCAAAAAGACCTGGAGCTGACGTATTTCTATCATATGATTCCTTCCGGCAGGGGCGTAGGTTCCCCCAGCATCTTTGCCAATGCTGTTATGCGAGAAATATGCTCCATGCATTCCATGAGTTCAAAGGCCTTCCAAAGACTCGGCCCCTTGGTGACAGCCCCATGATGGGCAAGAATCTGGGCAGGTCCTTTATGCAGCGCATCCGCAACCGCACGGGCCAAAACCTCGGTGCCGGGCATTTCAAAAGGCACTATGGTCACCTCTCCCAGAAGCATCTTGCCCTCAATCAGCAAATGGGGCAACAATTCATTACCTGACAGGCTGAGCGCCAGAGTCCAGGGAGGATGGGTGTGCACTACTGCCTTGGCCCCCGGGTCCTGCCGGTAAATTGCCATATGCATGCCCAGCTCTGAAGAGGGGCGACCCAGCCCCTTAAGGACATGCCCTTCAGAATCCACCACAACAAGGTCTTCCTCATTCAAAAAGCCCTTGTGCACCCCGCCGGGAGTTATAAGGATGTCCCCTCCGGAAAGTCGGACGCTTACATTTCCATCTGCAGCGGCAATCAAGCCCTTATTATATAATTGCCTGCATACCTTTATCACATCAGGCCGCAGATCACTATCTTCCTGTGTTGTCACTTACTGAACTCCTGCTTTATGGTGACATCTTTCTTTATTCTGTCCAGAGTAGATGCCAGTGCCATAATAACATATTCCCTGGTACTTCCGGCAAGTCCGAGAAGCATAATATCTTCTCCCACGCCCAGTCTTCCCTCTTGTATTTCAGCCTCAGCCGCCATAATGCCAGGGAGTTTTCGCGTATCGGCCAGTATCTGGGACAACTTACCCCAATCCGCTTTTACCTCAATAGATTTAACAGGTCTTCCATTCCTACTGGAATTCCGCACAATCCCATTGTGGATCAAGACCATCCCCGCATCACCGCCTGCTCTTTTTTTAAGCTTAGCCGCAAATTCAATCAGATCCATAATAAACCGTATATTCTCCTCCACTACCGGTTGCAAGATAGATAAGGAACAATTAACATTAAGATTATTTCGTAACTTCTCAATAACTCAGGGTAAGATGTCTAGATTCCGGCTTTCGCCGGAATGACAGGCCCTTACACCCAATCGTCATTCCGGCGAAAGCCGGAATCTAGTGGATAGTCTCAAAATATGATTTGCCCGGACTTATTGAGAAGTTACATTATTTCCTTTTGTTAATTCAAAATTTAGAATTCAAAATTGTGTCTGATCGGCCTTTCCGTTCAGACACTGAGTAATATGGAGGATTAATAACATGCCCATTCATGAATTTAGATGTTTGAATTGTGGTTACATATTTGAGCTCCTCATTATGAGCAAAAATGAGATAGACTCAGTTCTGTGCCCCAAATGCGAGAGTTCCAATGTCGGCAAGCTCATGAGTGTTGCCAATATTGCTGTAGATAAAAAACCAAGTAGTAAACCCTCTGTGGAGCATCACACGTGTAATACCGGCTCATGCGATACAATCGAACTACCAGGATATGAAAGGTAAGGACAGTAATAAAAAAAGCCGCGCTTTTTGCCCGGCCTTACCATGTTCCTCGCTCAATCACCATCAATCCACTGCAGCCTGTCTGCGCTCTTTCTCTTCATAAAATACCTTGCCCGTACCGGCAGGTATGAGGCGTCCCATGATTACATTTTCTTTCAACCCTCTCAGGTAATCCACCTTCCCGGCTATAGAGGCTTCGGTCAGGACCTTGGTGGTCTCCTGGAAAGACGCTGCTGAAATAAAGCTATCTGTGCTGAGAGACGCCCGGGTAATACCAAGAAGCATAGGTTCAGCCGAAGCAGGCTCGCCTCCTTCTTCTGCCATTATCCGATCATTTTCCTCCTCAAAGCGGCGACGTTCAACCTGCTCTCCCAGCATGAATATACTGTCTCCCACACCGGTGATCTTTACCTTGCGCAGCATCTGCCGCACTATCACTTCGATGTGTTTATCATTAATCTTTACACCCTGGAGCCTGTATACCTCTTGAATCTCGCCAACCATGTATCGGGCAAGGTCCTTTATGCCTTTCACTCTGAGATAGTCATGAGGATCGATGACACCGTCCATCAGCGACTCTCCGGCCCTGATATAATCTCCTTCATGGACCTTTATATACTTGCCCTTGGGTACCAGGTATTCCTTTGCGTCACCATACTCCGGAGTAACAACCACCCGCCTCTTGCTCTTAATATCCTTGCCGAAAGAAACCTCTCCGTCGATTTCTGTAATAACAGCATACTCTTTGGGCTTTCTTACCTCAAAAAGCTCGGCGATCCTTGGAAGGCCCCCTGTAATATCCTTAGTCTTGGTGGTCTCTCTGGGGATTCTGGCTAAAGGCTCTCCTGCTGCTATCTTATCTCCCTCATTGGCAGTGATAATGGCCCCTATCGGGAGCTGATAGCGAGCCTCACCTTTGCCCTTAGCCAGCTTCGAGGTGCGTCCTCTCTCGTCCTTTATGGAAATCCTGGGCTGGTAATCTGCTGCACGGTACTGTATCACCACCCTGCTTGCCTTTCCGGTGACCGGATCCACCTTCTCCTGCATGGTGAAGCCCTCAAGGAGATCACCAAACTTCACCACACCGGGCACCTCTGTAAGAATCGGTACGGTAAACGGATCCCACTGGGCAAGCTTCTTCCCTGCCTCTATCTCCTGGCCTTCCTCTACTACCAGTTCGGCGCCGTATATTACTGGAAAGCGCTCCCTCTCACGTCCATCAGGGGCCACAATTACTATTTCTCCGTTTCGGTTCAACACTACCTGTCGGCCAGCTGGATTTCGCACGGTATTCAACCTCTCAAAACGCACCGCACCAGACCCCCTTGAGCGAATTTCAGCCTGCTCCACCTTACCGCTGGCAGTACCACCAATGTGAAAGGTCCGCATGGTAAGTTGTGTTCCCGGTTCCCCTATGGACTCTGCGGCTATAATGCCGATTGCCTCCCCCATGGCCACAATGCCGCCACGGGCCAGATCTCTTCCGTAGCACTTGGCGCAAACCCCATAAGGAGACCTGCAGGTGAGCACAGATCGAATCTCAACACTGGAAATACCCGCCTCCTCAATCTTACGGACCCCTTCCTCGTCAATCTGCTCACCGGACTTGACAAGGACCTCTCCTGTCACAGGATCAGCTATGTCCATCAGGGCTACACGCCCGAGAATACGCTCGCCCAGACGCTGGATAATTTCACCACCTTCCAACAAGTGCCCAATCTCTATACCGTCGATGGTTCCGCAATCCTCCTCTGTTATGGTAGCGTCCTGAGCAACATCAACCAAGCGTCGGGTAAGGTAGCCGGAGTTAGCGGTCTTAAGGGCCGTATCAGCCAAACCCTTCCGTGCCCCGTGAGTGGATACAAAATACTCCAGCACACTCAAGCCCTCACGGAAGTTTGCCTGAATTGGAGTCTCTATGATCTCACCTGACGGTTTAGCCATCAGACCGCGCATTCCTGCAAGCTGCCTGATCTGGTCCTTACTGCCCCTGGCGCCGGAATCAGCCATAATAAAAATAGGATTGAAACTGGGGGTGGATATCGCCTTTCCGTCAGCCCCACGGTGGTATTCTACTGAAATACTCTCCATCATCTCTTTCGCCACCTCATCGGTGGCCCTGGTCCAGATATCAATCACCTTGTTGTACTGTTCTCCGGCAGTAATCAGACCCTCAGAGTACTGGTGCTGGACCTCTGACACCTCTTTCTGGGCCTTTTCAAGAATTTCCTCCTTACGCACCGGAACCATCATATGGCTTATACCAACGGAAATCCCGGCCAGAGTGGCGAAACGATATCCCATGTCCTTGAGATGATCCGCCAAAATCACTGTCTTCTTGGCCCCTGCTTTGCGGTAACTTTCATTAATGAGTCCGGCAAGGTCCTTCTTGCGCATGGTCTTATTAATAATAGAAAAAGGCACATCCTCAGGTAGAATATCCAAGAGGATTACCCGGCCCACAGTGGTCTCTGTCAGCTTGCCTCGAATTCTGGCCTTAATCCTGGCCTGTAGATGGACAACACCCGCCTCCCACGCAAGTGACACCTCTTCCTTGGAACCAAATACCTTGCCTTCACCCTTTGCATTCAACCTGTCCCTAGTCATATAATATATGCCAAGGACTATGTCCTGAGTAGCCATGATGATAGGCTCCCCATGGGCAGGAGAAAGCACATTGTTGGTTGACATCATGAGTACCCTTGCTTCTGTCTGGGCCTCTACTGACAGGGGAACATGGACTGCCATCTGGTCCCCATCGAAATCCGCATTGTATGCAACGCACACCAATGGATGGAGCTGAATGGCCTTACCTTCAATAAGTATGGGCTCAAAAGCCTGAATACCCAAACGGTGTAGAGTAGGAGCACGATTCAGAAAAATAGGATGCTCCCCTACAACTTCATCAAGGGCATCCCATACCTCAGGGGCCTCCTTTTCCACCATCTTTTTTGCACTCTTGATAGTGGTAACAAGCCCCTTTTCTTCAAGTTTATTATAAATAAAGGGCTTAAAGAGCTCTATTGCCATCCGCTTTGGCAGACCGCACTGGTGGAGCCTGAGTTCCGGACCTACTACAATGACCGAACGTCCTGAGTAATCGACCCTCTTTCCAAGAAGATTTTGACGAAAACGTCCCTGCTTGCCCTTCAGCATATCTGATAATGATTTTAAAGGACGCTTATTCGGCCCTGTAACTACACGGCCCCTCCGGCCATTATCAAAGAGGACATCCACTGCCTCCTGAAGCATCCTTTTTTCATTACGGATGATGATGTCCGGGGCGTCCAGCTCTTTGAGCTTCTTGAGTCGATTATTCCGATTGATGACCCTGCGATAAAGGTCATTGAGATCCGATGTGGCAAACCGCCCTCCATCCAGAGGGACCAGAGGTCTCAGATCCGGAGGAAGGACCGGAATAACGTTCAGAATCGTCCATTCAGGCCGGTTACCTGAATCTCGAAAGGCCTCAATTACCCTCAATCGCTTGCCGAGCTTTTTTCTTTTGGCTTCTGAACGGGTCTTGAGCATCTCTCCGCGGAGTTCCACGGATAGGGCATCCAGATCGAGACGCTTTAACATCAAATATACTGCTTCCGCCCCTATATCTACCTTGAACTTATCACCGAATTGCTCCTGATTTTTGTAATAGGCCTCATCGGACATAAGAGTGCCTACAGGGATCTCCGGCATCTCCGATTCGATCACTATATGTGACTCAAAATACAGGACCCTTTCGAGCTCTTTCAAACTCAAATCCAAAAGAGCGCCTATTTTGCTGGGAAGGCTCTTTAAAAACCATATATGAGCTACCGGAGCTGCCAGGGAAATGTGGGCCATCCGTTCCCGCCGGACTTTTGACTGGATGACCTCAACTCCGCATTTTTCGCAGATGACGCCTCGGTGCTTCATGCGCTTGTACTTTCCGCACAGGCACTCATAATCTTTTACCGGGCCAAAAATCTTGGCACAAAAAAGGCCGTCCCTTTCCGGCTTAAAGGTCCGGTAGTTGATGGTCTCAGGTTGCCTCACCTCTCCATGTGACCTTCCGAGAATTTTCTCAGGAGAGGCCAGACAAATCTTGACTGATTTAAAGCTCAAAGGATCTTTTGGCTTTGTAAAAAGAGAAAGAAGATCTTCCATTCAGTAAAACCCCCGTATCACTCCTGCAACTCTATATCCAGACATAGACCCTGAAGCTCCTTCACCAGGACATTAAAGGACTCAGGAAGACCTGCCTCAAGAAAATTGTTGCCCTTGACGATCTTTTCATACATCCTGGATCTCCCGACTACGTCGTCGGACTTGACTGTCAGGAACTCCTGAAGACAATAAGCGGCGCCGTAAGCCTCCATGGCCCACACCTCCATCTCACCCAATCGCTGCCCACCAAACTGGGCCTTTCCTCCAAGGGGCTGCTGCGTGACCAAAGAATATGGACCTGTAGAGCGGGCATGTATCTTATCATCTACTAAGTGATGAAGTTTCAATACATACATGACCCCGACAGTGACCGGCTCGGCTATAGCCTTTCCAGTATATCCATCGTAAAGAATCACCTCGCCAAGTTCTGATTGTCCTGACTCTACCAGAAGCTTACGAATCTGGTCCTCATGTGCTCCGTCAAACACCGGAGTAGCAACAGGTACGCCCTGTTCAAGACTCAAGGCAAGGTTTCGTAACTGTTCGTCATCCATGCCGCCTATCAAGGCATTCAGCTCGTCTTGCGAATAGATATTAGCCATTTTTTGCTTGATCTTGTCGATCTTATAATCTTTTGCCAACTCAGCCAGTTGTGCCCCAAGATTTTTTGCAGCCCAACCCAGATGCATCTCCAAGAGCTGACCCACATTCATCCGTGAAGGTACGCCCAGTGGATTCAAAACAATGTCAACCGGAGTGCCGTCTGCAAAATATGGCATATCCTCTATCGGCACGATAGTAGAAACTACACCTTTGTTGCCATGACGCCCGGACATCTTGTCACCTATGGACAGCTTCCGCTTCATTGCCACACAGACCCTGACCATCTTAATCACACCCGGCGGAAGATCATCCCCCTTCTTCAGACGCTCAATTTTACCCTCAAAGTAGGTGGTTATTCGTTGGACCTCACCCTCATACCAGGACAGCACATCACTCACTACAGGAATCATGCTCCTGCGACCTTCCAGCATGAGATCTCTCAAACGATGGATAGGTATCTTCCGGAGCATATCACTTGTAATCTCATGCCCGGCCTCAAGATAGACCTTGCCCTTACTGTCTATTATAGAAACCGATGCCTTCTGCCCCTTTAGATGACTTTCCAGTTTTTTAAGAGCGGTCCGACGAATCACATTGATCTCATCCGCTTGATCCTTAAGTACATGTGCTATTTCAATGTCCTCAATGGCCTGGATCCGTTCGTCTTTTTCCACACCTTTGCGGCAAAAAACTTTGGCATCTATCACCACACCTTGGATTCCAGGCGACACCCTGAGAGATGTATCCTTTACGTCTCCTGCCTTCTCACCAAAGATGGCCCGAAGGAGCTTCTCCTCCGGAGTAAGCTGGGTCTCTCCCTTTGGTGTAATCTTGCCTACAAGTATGTCTCCGGACTTAACCTCTGCTCCTACACGTATTATGCCGCTGTCATCCAGATCACTGAGGGCGTCTTCCCCTACATTAGGTATGTCGCGGGTTATCTCCTCCTTGCCCAGCTTAGTATCCCTGGCCTCCAACTCAAATTCCTCAATATGTATAGATGTATAAACGTCCTCTTTGACCAGGCGTTCACTTACGACCATTGCATCTTCAAAATTGTAGCCTCGCCAAGGCATAAAAGCCACTACAACATTTTTGCCTAATGCCAGTTCTCCATTATCGGTAGATGGACCATCTACAAGAACGTCTCCTTTTTTAAATTTCTGCCCTGGAATCACTATTGGTCTTTGATTGAGTGTTGTTGTCTGATTGGACTTCTGGTACTTGGTGAGTTTATGTATCTTGACCTCCACCGGTAGTTCCTTGGACTCATCCTCATCGTAAACCACTACCAGGCGTGTAGCATCGACGTCTTCTATATATCCGTCCTTTTCCCCAACTACAGTCACACCGGAATCCGTGGCCACTATTTTCTCCATCCCGGTACCAACGAGTGGAGCCTCTGAAACCAGCAGAGGAACTGCCTGCCGCTGCATGTTGGAACCCATCAAGGCCCGGTTTGCATCATCATTTTCCAAAAATGGTATAAGACCTGCGGAAACACTGACCAACTGGTTGGGGGCCACGTCTATGGCAGTAACCTCATCTGCCGGGACAATAACGAACTCGCCCACTCTCCTGACACCGACATTGTCATCAATAATATATCCGTTATCATCAAGACTGACTGTTGCCTGTGCGATAGTCTCCTTTTCATCTTCAATAGCAGTCATATAGACCACTTTCCCTGTAGTCCTGCGGTCCTTAACCTTACGATAAGGGGTCTCCACAAAACCATACCTGTTTATTTTGGCAAAGGAACTCAAAGAAACTATCAGTCCGATATTTGGACCTTCTGGTGTTTCAATGGGACAAATCCTCCCATAATGAGTGGGGTGTACGTCTCGCACCTCAAATCCGGCCCTCTCCCTAGACAGGCCACCCGGCCCTAAAGCAGATAACCTTCGCTTGTGGGTAATTTCTGACAACGCATTGGTCTGGTCCATAAACTGGGAAAGCTGACTGGAGCCGAAAAATTCCTTGATGACGGAGGTTACGGGCTTAGGGTTTACCAAATCATTAGGCATTAACGCCTCAACTTCCTGAAGGGTCATTCTCTCTTTAATAGCCCGCTCCATCCGGACCAGCCCAATCCTGTACTGATTCTCTATAAGCTCACCCACTGATCTGACCCGGCGGTTTCCTAAATGATCTATGTCATCAACCTGCCCCTGCCTATCCTTTAAACGGACCAATTCCCTCACAGTCTCCATTATGTCCTCAGTCGTGAGGACCTTCAGGGAAAGAGGCAAATCCATACCCAGCCTCTGATTGATCTTATAACGGCCTACCTCTGAGAGGTCATAGGTGCTGGGGTTGAAAAAAAGAGAATTAAAAAACTTCTCAGCCACCTCGGGTATTGGGGGACTACCAGGACGAAGCCTCCGGAATACTTCTATAATGGCCTCTTCCTGATTCTGTGTCTTGTCCTGAAATAGTGTGTCCCTTATGGAAGAACTTACCTTGATGCCATCGATAAACAGAACCTGCAACTCTGTGATTCCACTCTCCCTTAAAAAGGCCAAATCCTTTTTCGTGACCGGAGAGTTCATGGGAATCAACACCTCCCCGGTTTCAGGATTTACCACATCAAGGGCTATGATCTTTTCTATCAGATCATCTTCTTCAACAGGTACCATGACGACACCTGATTCCTCAAACTTTTTCATCATGGTCCGGGAGAACTTGCGATTCTTGCGTAAAAGGATATCGCCTGTATCGGGATTCACCACGTCCAGAGTAGCCTTCTGGCCTAACATGGTCTCTGTATTCACCCTGCGATACAGAAATTTGCCATCAATTACATACGTATCCCAGTTATAAAAAATACTTAGTAAATCTTCAGTGCTGTAACCCATTGCTTTTAGCAACACTGTTACAGGGAACTTCCGCCTGCGATCTATCCGGACATGCAAGATGTCTTTGGGATCAAACTCCAAGTCTATCCAGGAACCACGGACCGGAATGACCCTGGCTGAGTAAAGCAATTTTCCGCTGGCATGTGTCTTTCCCTTGTCGTGGTCAAAAAACACCCCTGGGGAACGCTGAAGCTGGCTGACCACTACTCGCTCAGTACCATTAATAATAAAGGTGCCTGTTCTGGTCATAAGGGGAATGGCGCCAAAGTAAATCTGCTGTTCCTTGATATCCCGTATACTTTGTACTCCGCTTTCTTTATCTACGTCATAAGAAAGAAGTCGCGCCACCATCTTCACCGGCGACTCATAGGTCACGCCACGGGAAAGACATTCTTCCTCAGAGTATTTGGACTTACCTATAGAATATTGAACAAATTCAATAGAAGAGGCACCTGTGAAATCCGTTATCGGAAAGACGCTTTGAAATGCTGCCTGAATCCCCACATCCTCTCTGGCTTCCGGAGCTACGTCTTTTTGCAAAAACTTGGTGTAGGAACACTGCTGCATCTCGATTAAGTTTGGGATATCAATGACTTTTTTTACACGACCAAAATCCTTTCTAATGGGTAGTGCTTGATTTTTTGTCATAGAGTACTGCCTCGGGGTAGCGTTTTTCGTTGCACGTTATTGACAATTGGGGGAAATCTAAAATGTATGGGCGGGGTTTATCCCCGCCCATACAAGATGATCGAGCGGCAACCGGCATTGGATGCGCAATTTTTTATATCGTTGTGAATATTTCCTGGTTATTTTATCTCTAGCTTTGCGCCGACACTCTCGATCTGTTCCTTTATCTTCTCGGCCTCGTCTTTGGAAACACCTTCTTTGATGGGTTTAGGCGCGCTCTCAACCAAATCTTTAGCTTCCTTAAGGCCCAAGCTTGTTACGGCCCTGACTTCCTTGATTACCTTGATTTTCTGGTCGCCAAAGTCTACTAGAATAACATCAAACTCTGTCTGTTCCTCAGCAGGGGCACCGCCCCCTTCACCGGCAACTGCACCGGGAGCCGCTACTGCGACCGGCGCCGCTGCACTTACACCAAACTTATCCTCCAACTCCTTGACTAGCTCGGAGAGTTCAAGCACTGTCATATTAGAAATAAATTCAATTACGTCCTCTTTGGAAATAGCCATTTCAATCTCCTTATTAACTATCTATCTATCTATCTATAATTCTGCCGAAAAAATCCAATCTGCAGCGCACAATAAATGTTAAATTTTGAATGTTGAATGTTAAATTACGGTATATGTTTTTTAAACATTCTTCCACAATTCAGCATTTAGCATTCACAATTCAGTATTATCTATAAATGGATGCATCTCGTGCTTTTTGATTTGAGCAGAACCACTTATTCAATTGTCATCATTATTTTTCTGATCTTCAATTGCCCTTAACGCATATAGCAGCTTTCGCGGTATACCTGACAGGGCAATAACAAGACCTGTAGGAACAGCGACAAAAACTGTAAGCAGCTTTGCAAGCAGAACATCCCGGCTTGGCAGTTCTGACAAGGTCTGGATCTGGGCAATATCAATGAATTTTCCATTCAAAACGCCGCTGCGGATCTCAAGGATCTCACTCTTCTTTGCGAACTCCACCAAAACCTTGGCCATAGACACTGGATCTTCAGACGCAAAGGCCACGGCATTAGGGCCTAAAAACTTATCTGAAAGCACTTCTGCCGAGGTGCCCTTTATGGCCCTTTTAAAAAGAGTATTTTTTGATACCTTGAACTCGGCACCTGACTCCCTGAGCTTCTTTCGAAGTTTATTGGCACCAGCAACGTCGAGACCTGAAAACCGAGTCATAACTACAGCTTCAGATCTGGAAAACTTCTCATGCAGATCCTCAACTATGGTCTCTTTTTCCTTAAGCTTTAAAGCCAAATTTCTCCCCCCCTTTCTACCATAGGCAGTTATTTTTTTACTGCCAAAGGCAGAGGTCTCACCTATCTGGGTAGGTAGAGCTAAGTGCCTGACTAGCTCTATTAAACATATGAGGCGTACCTACTGTCTCTGACTAATGAGCAGACATAAAAATTTAAATGCTGAATGTTGAATTATGAATTGCGGGAAAAATATAATTGCATTACCTTAATTCAACATTCAGCATTCAAAATTCAACATTATATTATTTAGGAAGCGACTGTTTTAACTTCAGAGGGATCCACCTTCACTCCTGGTCCCATTGTAGTGGATAGTGCAACACTCCGCACATAGGCCCCCTTGCTTGTAGAAGGCTTTATACGGAGTAATGTCTCAGCAAGCAATGCGAAATTCTCCTTGATTTTATTGGAACCAAAGGAAACCTTGCCCAATGGAACATGGACAACCCCACCCTTATCTACCCGAAAGTCCACCTTTCCTGCCTTTATCTCATTAACCGCCCTGGCAACATCAAAGGTGACGGTTCCGGTCTTGGCATTCGGCATCATACCTCTTGGACCGAGAATCTTGCCGATCCTGCCAACCATTGACATCATATCAGGAGTGGCAACAACTTTATCAAAATTAAGCCAGCCCCCTTTTATTTTTTCTATCGCATCCTCGGCCCCAACATAGTCGGCGCCGGCATCCTCAGCCTCTTTGGCCTTTTCACCCTTAGCAATTGCCAGGATCCTTTGAGTGCGTCCGGTACCGTGAGGAAGGACAACAGAGCTTCTCACATTTTGGTCTGCCTTCCTGGGATCGACCCCCAGGACTATGGCTAGATCTACGGTCTCATCAAACTTGACATAGTGCGTACTGAGGACCACGTCTATTGCTTCATCCAAACCATACTTTCGGCCTGCATCCATTTTGGCCTTTGCATCCAGATATTTTTTGCCATGACTTGCCATGGAATCTTTCTCCCTTAGTCCATATTACACGCCATCTGCATCGAACCGGCATCGTGTAATATCCCTTTAATCAATAATTTCAATACCCATACTACGGGCTGTGCCTTCAATGGAACGTGCAGCCGCATGCAAATCAACAGCGGTCAAGTCCGGCTCCTTTTTCGTGGCGATTTCCTCTACCTGCTTCCTGGTAACTTTGCCGACTTTTTCCCGATTAGGAATTCCTGACCCTTTCTCGATATTTGCCGCCTTCTTAAGCAAAATAGCTGCAGGAGGCGTCTTCATAATAAAACTGAATGACCTGTCTGTATATACTGTTATCACAACAGGAATTATCATCCCAATCTGGTCCTGTGTCTTTGCATTAAAGGCCTTGACAAACTCCATTATGTTCACGCCCTGCTGCCCCAAAGCGGGTCCCACAGGCGGAGACGGGTTTGCCTGCCCGGCAGGGATTTGGAGTTTAATATATGATAAAACTTTCTTGGCCATAATATTCTCCTTTAACCGGCCTTTTGTACGTGTCCGAATTCCAATTCAACAGGTGTTGACCTTCCAAAAATAGATACAAGTACCCTGATCTTTCCCTTCTCCGGGTTAACATTATCTACAACACCGTTAAAATTGGCAAAAGGCCCATCTGTCACAGTCACATGATCACCCTCTTCAAAGCTATACTTGGGTACCGGCGCTAGAGCTCGTTCTTCCATCTGGCGGATTATTTTTTCCGCCTCTTCATCTGAAAGTGGTACCGGATTCTGCAAGCCACCGATAAAGCCGGTCACTTTTGGGGTGTCCTGAACCAAATGCCACGAGTTATCATTTAATTCCATCTTTACCAAAATGTAGCCCGGAAATATTTTTCTGGATGAAGTATGCCTTTCTCCTCTTAGAATTTCCACTACCTTTTCCATGGGAACAACAATTCCGGAGAAATACTCCTCCATCCCATACTGCTTAATCCTCTCTTCTAAGGAGACCTTGACTTTATACTCAAACCCGGAATAGGTGTGAACAACGTACCATTTTTGTGCCATTAAAAGTTACTCATTTACAAGCTATAGAAAATCATGTTTGACGTGGACCAACTTATTTTTTTAGTAAGCGTTCACGGAACGCTGAAATTGGAAATTTCTAATTTCTAATTTCAAGCCATTGTTAATAAATAAGAAAGCTGACAAGCTTTGTCAGGGAAATATCTACTATACCAAGGTACGCAGTAAAGAAAAACGTAATTGCCAACACAGCGGCAGTCAACGCTATTGCTTCCTTCCTGGAAGGCCAAGTAATTTTATCAAACTCGACACGGACCTCTAGAAGAAAGGACTTAGCCCTATCCACCCAACCAATAACACCGCTGCTCAAAGCAATACTGGCCTCTGCCCGACCGGAACCCTGGTTGGACGAATGGTTCTTGACAGGCTTGTCATTGCCTTGTGTTACAGCCTGTGTTTTTTTTCTGTCCTGAGCCTTTCTAACTTTCTTTTTTGTCACTTAAATCTCCCGACTTGCCGGAGTAAACTTATATTTTCTGATAACGAACAATGGCAGGCCAGGAGGGACTCGAACCCCCAACTCCCGGATTTGGAGTCCGGTGCTCTACCATTAGAGCTACTGGCCTGTGGAGATCCGATTTTTCCTAGCTTTGCCGGAAAGGCGTCGTCTAACATAAAATCCTGCAAGCAGATATTAAAACTACTTTATCTCCTTGTGTATCGTATGCCTTCTGTCGAATCGGCAGTACTTCTTAAGTTCAAGCTTATCTGGAGTAGTCCGTTTATTCTTTGTAGTAGTATAATTACGCCGCTTGCAGACCGTACACGCAAGGGTGACTATCTCTCTCATGGCCAGCCTCCTACTCTATGATTTTGGTTACCACGCCAGCCCCGACTGTTCGGCCACCTTCGCGGATCGCAAATCGAACTCCCTCTTCCATGG
>CAZYEJ010000004.1:54770-79190 GCA_964646435.1 uncultured Thermodesulfobacteriaceae bacterium | reverse complement strand
CTTAACCTTAATATATTAACTGTCCCTGACCTAAATTGAGAAAACAAAATTTAGGTTTTCCGCTCAGGCACTAAATAGATTGATGGTTACCAACTTGAGGCGGGATACCTTAACATTAGGCACTTTCCCGGATCATCCAGATTAGGAGGAAAAATATGCAAAGTCGGAAGATATTAGGATTTTTCCTGCCTGTAGCATTCCTGAAGAGAACAATGCCAAACATAAATAGGAGCTTCAAACGGCAATCAACACAAAAGAAAAATTCCCCGAGATTGAAGATGTCAGGAGGCTACTGGAAGAGCTGTCGTGATCGACTTTCGCAGTCTTAGTCGAAGAGACCTCGAAGTGTGGGCAAGGGATCTGGGCCTGCCGGCCTTCAGGGGCCGGCAGCTCTTTAGCTGGCTTTGGAAGCCCGGGTTCCAGGATTTCTCCCAAATGACCGACTTTCCCAAAGCCCTGAGGGAAAAGGTTGCCCAAAAAGGCCTGCTTACCAACCTCAGGCTTGTGGCAGACCAACATTCTGTTGATGGTACATGCAAACTGGCATGGAGACTGCGGGATGGTTTGGTGGTGGAAAGCGTCGTGATCCCTGAACAGGGCCACAAGACCCTTTGTATATCCAGCCAGGTGGGGTGTGCTATGGGGTGCAGGTTTTGTCATACTGCCAGGATGGGTTTTCGCCGTCACCTTATTCCTTCAGAGATCGTTGGGCAGGTACTTGCCATAATAGAACATGTTGAAGAAAAGGAACAGCTCAGAAATATCGTATTTATGGGCATGGGAGAGCCACTTGCAAACTACACGAATGTCTTGAAGTCCCTTGACATACTGACTGATGACCTTGGGCTAAATTTCTCATTGCGCAGGATGACAATATCTACCTGTGGTTTGATCCCTGAGATATTGCGTCTTGGTCAAGACACAGACGTAGGCCTTGCGATTTCCCTGAATGCCCCTGATGATAGGATCCGGGACAAAATAATGCCCATTAACAGACGCTATTCCCTTCCACAGCTCATTGAGGCATGTAGAAATTATCGGCTTTCCCGCAGGAGACGAATTACCTTTGAATATCTCCTTCTTGCCGGTGTGAATGACAGCGTTGAACAAGCAATTTCACTTGCAAAACTTCTCAAGGGAATCCCTTCTAAAATCAACTTGATACCTTACAACGAAAGCAGTGATATCCCTTTCAAGCGTCCTATCCACGAACAGGTCCTGGCATTCCAGCAGGTGCTTAAAGAGGCCAACTACACTGCCATCATTAGAAAAAGCAAGGGGCAAGACATATCCGCCGCCTGCGGTCAGCTCTATGCAGAAATAGAAGTTACTTGTTCTCTTGCCAATTCACTGAATTTGAAGTAAATAGCTTCACTTGAATGGAGTTGTTTGATGGAGTTTTAATTTCGATGTATTAGAGGGAATTAGTTATGGAATGTATTACAAATAAGCCAGGCGCCCAGTGCAAGTTCATGAGTAAAAAGGGTTGCACCTATTTGGGCGGGGCCTGCTTTGAAATAGTTGAGCAGTGTGAAGGCTGTGCAAGAGTTGTAAACTATGATACTGGTAATTTTTGTTCAGTTTACCCACATCCGGCAATGAAATGGCGAAAGGGCATCTGCAACTTTGCAACCCATGTGAAGAAGGAAGTCCCAAAAGACACTGCCGGCAGAAAGGTCAATCCTCTCAAGGCGGCAAAGCGAGCTTCAAGGGGGTATTAAAGCCTACGCTATTTTGTAACCGAGGGGTTCAAGGTTCAAGGTTTACAGAAAATCTGAGCCGTTAATTCATGAATTCTGAACTGCTTTCTTATATCATTGGCCTTGGTTCTAGAACAAGATTTGCAGTTTTATCGGCTATCTTCAGTTACTTGAGATTACTGAGAGCAGCGCTTAACCTGTCCATCCCCTCCTGGATTATGCTCAGGTCAGTAGCATAGGAGAATCGCATAAAGCGGTTATCTCCAAAGGCAACGCCCGGTACTCCGGCAATTCGGGCCTTTTCCAGCAGGTAGTCAGCCATGTCCAGCGAATCATTGATTTTTGGGCCTGATGCCGCTTTTCCATAATAAAATGAAAGATCCGGGAATACGTAAAAGGCCCCTTTGGGTTCTACACACGATATCTCCGGAATGGCCATGAGTCTTTCCATAATGTAGTTTTTTCTCTCGAGAAAGGCAGCTTTCATTTTCAATACCCCGTCTTGAGGGCCGGTCAGTGCGGCTAAGGCGGCCTTTTGAGCTATTGAGTTGGGATTGGAAGTACTCTGGCTCTGTATCTTGGTTGCCGCCTTTACCACAGCCTCAGGGCCTGCGAGATAGCCTATGCGCCAGCCGGTCATGGCATAGGTCTTTGACACACCGTTTACCACCACCACGTGATCCTGTGCCTCAGGGACTACAGAGGCAATATTTTCCGGACCCTCGCTGCCAAAACGGATTTGATCATAGATGTCGTCAGTGATTACTACAAAATTATGTTCAACTGCCAGCTCAGCTACTGTCTTAAGGTCGTCTCTGCTATAAACGGCACCGGTGGGATTTGAAGGGCTGTTAAGGATTATGGCCTTGGTCCTGGATGTTAACATGGAGCCCAATGCCGCCAGGTCCAAGGCAAAGTCCTTGTCAGGGTCGCTTGGAAGGAACCTGGCCTTTCCTCCTGCAAGCTCAACTATTGCAGGATAAGAGACCCAGTAGGGCACTGGAATTATGACTTCGTCCCCTGGGTCCAGAATGGCCTGAGCTACATTGTACAGGACCTGTTTCCCTCCGGTTGAGACCATGATTTGTTCAGACCTGTATATCAGGCTATAGTCCTGTTTAATTTTGGCCGCTATAGCCTCCTTCAGCTCAGGAATACCACCTACCGGAGTATATTTTGTGAATCCATCCCGGATGGCCTTTATAGCAGCTTCTTTTATATGTTCAGGAGTATCAAAATCCGGTTCTCCTGCGGACAGATTTATTATGTCGACTCCCTGTGCTTTAAGAGTCTTGGCCTTTGTGTTTACTGCAAGTGTGGGTGACGGTTTGAGATCTCGTACACGTTCTGCAAGTGGTAACGTCCAGGACATTTATTGTAGCTCCTTTCGATGATCATTAATAATGAACGGCATTTCGGATTTATCATAATAAACTTGTTTCAGATATAGACCCTGCGGTGGGGCGGTGGGACCTGCTGAAGAACGGTCCTTAGAGGCAATCACCTCGGCCATATCTCCATGAGATCTTGTTCCAAGACCGATCTGCACCAAAAGCCCCACAATATTCCTGACCATATAACGGAGAAAGCCGTCAGCGGCAATAGTAAACATATAGTGCAGTCCTCCGGATGGAGGGAATATTTCCTGGGTTATCGGCTTGATTTCACACAAGTATATGGTGCGGATACCTGTCTTTGCGTTGCTTCCGCTGGCCTTAAAGGCACTGAAGTCATGGGTGCCTATGAGTGGAGGGAGTGCCATTTCCATGGAATGGATGTCCAACGACCGGTTTAGCAACCATGCCCTCTTATTCCAAAAAGGAATCTTGGTATCTGAAACCAGGATATAATAACAGTATATTTTGCAGATCGAGTCCCGGATTGAGTGAAAGTCAGGGGAAGCCTCGGATATGGCCAATATAGCTATATCCTCCGGCAATAGACTGTTCAGACCTTTTAGAAATGCTTCGATGGATATTTTTGAGTCAGTATGAAAATTTGCTACCTGGGCCAGGGCATGTACCCCGGCATCAGTTCTTCCTGAGCCGATCAGGAAGAACTGCTCACCTGTCATCTTTTCAAGAGAAGCCTTGATGACTTCTTGAATACTTATCTGGCCGATCTGCCTTTGCCAGCCATGATACTTTGTCCCGTTGTATTGGATAGTAAGCTTTATGTTTCTGGATGGAGGGCGGGATTGGCCTGAAGAGTCCATGGTCTAAGGACAGAGTGGTATTGTGCCCAGGCCCAGAGATTCGTCCAGACCGGCCATTATATTGAGGTTCTGGACAGCCTGTCCTGAGGCACCCTTTATCAGATTATCTATGGCGGATATAAGTATAAGTGTATTGGTGCGCCCATCTACCTTTGCTCCGATATCGCAAAAGTTGCTTCCCCTCACATAGGATATGTCGGGGAAAGTGCCCTCAGGGAGTACACGCACAAAGGGAGAATCATTGTAGAATTCTTTTATGGCAACAAGAACCTTGTCAGTGGATATTTCCTCGGTAAGTCGGGCATAGGTCGTGGTGAGGATACCCCGGGTCATGGGAATCAGATGCGGGATAAAGGTCATGACCACTGGTTTGCCTGCTGCTACTGAGAGCTCTTGTTCTATCTCAGGCATGTGACGGTGCTCAGCCACTTTATATGCCTTAAGTCCCTCATTGACTTCACAAAAAAGGGACCCCAGGGAGAGGCTTCGGCCAGCCCCGCTGGCTCCGGATTTCGAGTCTGCTATTATCCCTTGGGAGCTAATTATTCCCGAATGAAGCAATGGGACAAGAGGGAGTATCGCACTGGTTGGGTAGCAACCGGGGTTTGCCACAAGTTGCGCTGATGCGATATCTTTTCTGTAGATTTCAGGCAGTCCGTATACTGCCTTATCAAGCTGTTCAGGGGCAGTGTGGGCCTGATACCAGGTTTCATAGGTCCGGCGATCCCTCAGACGAAAATCAGCCGAGAGATCTATGATCCTGCATCCTGCATCAAAAAATTGCGGGACAATTGACATGGCAGCCTTATGTGGGACTGCTGTAAATATCCACTCGGCGGATTTGCTCAGGTGAGTGATATCGGGCTCTGTGAAGAGAAGATTATTGTAGCTATGCAGTGAGGGAAAGACCTCCTCCACAGGATGGCCTGCGTATTTTCGTGAGGTCACTGCAACAACGTTTGCCTGTGGGTGGAGTTTCAGGATACGCAGGAGTTCAATTCCCGTATAACCGGACCCTCCTACTATTGCTATGCGTAACATTGTTTCGGGATAAGTGCCTAAACTTTTCCCATGAGTCTAGCGCTTGGAATACTGATAACGTTTTCTGGCCCCTGCGAGTCCATATTTCTTACGTTCTTTTTTCCTGGCATCCCTAGAAAGAAGACCTGCCTTCTTTAAGGGAATTCGATATCCTTCATTGATCTGCAGAAGCGCGAGGGCTATGCCGTGGCGGACTGCTTCAGACTGGCTATTTTTCCCGCCACCCTTGACCTTGATCATGGTATCGAATTTGCCGAGCATATTTGTAATAGCAAAGGGCTGTTCTGTAATAAGACGGGCGGTATCTACATCAAAATACTCATCAAAGGGCTTGCCGTTAGCCGTCATTCTACCTTCACCGGGGTATATCCATACGCGGGCTATAGCAGTCTTTCTTTTGCCGGTAGCATAGTGGCGTGTCTGTTCCATATTGCCGATATCCTTAAAGGGGTCGTTAGTTTAGCTGGTTAGCTGAAGTTGTTCAGGAACCTGAGCCTGATGTGGATGCTGTGGGCCAGCATAGATTTTGAGTTTTTTGAGCTGGCTGCGTCCCAGGCGATTTTTGGGTAACATGCGTTTAACCGCCAGTTGGATAACCTTTTCCGGCTTTGTCTCCAATAATTTGCGAGCAGTAACCGCCCTCATGCTTCCGAGATAGCCTGAATGTCTGTAATATATTTTTTTATCCAGCTTTTGCCCGGTAAGCCTGATTTTATCCGCATTTACTACTATAATAAAGTCACCAGTATCCAGATGAGGGGTGAAAATAGGTTTGTGCTTACCCCTCAACCTTGTGGCAATTTGAGTTGCCAATCGGCCGAGAACCTTATCACAGGCGTCTACAACATACCATTTACGTTCAATTTCGTTTACCTTTGGAAGAGGCGTTGCCATACAATATGCTCCAATTTCTAACTACAAAAGACATTTGTCCTTTCTAAATAAAAGGCACTGGACATCTAAAAGAAATATACATGATTGTCAAGGGTAAAAACTTTAATTATAATGTTAATCCCATGGCATTGTCATCAAAATTACCTGTCCAAAAAAATGGAAGGCTTCCTCTCTCGTCTGCGAAGTCTGAAATTATCCCCACAAGAATTCGATCATGAATCCACCCTATGTCACAGGAAGGCCCTATCCCCTGGATGCAGCACGCATCTTAGAAGGGCTTAATAACACAGATTGCTTTGTATTCCTTGAAACTTCAAGGGTCGCCGGAGAGGAAAATACCTCATACCTCTTTTTAAATCCAATAAAAATCCTTACTGCATATGGCCTTGATGATCTGGAGCCTCTTTACAAATCCATGGAGATGGCCCTTGAAAGTGGATACTATCTGGCTGGATGGTGGGCCTATGAGTGGGGATGTGCACTTGAGCCCAAATTATGGCACCTTCTGGATACGCCTGGACCCAAGGCCCCTCTGGTATGGCTCGGTGTATTTGAAAATCCGAAGACATGGATTCATCGGTCTGATGCCCCTATTTGTTCCTTAAAAAATATTCCGGATATCCGGGATAATTTAGGGCCTCTGGAACTGGAGGTAACAAAGGACCAATACATTAAGGCCATAGACTGCGTAAAAGACTATATAGCCCGTGGTCATACCTATCAGGTCAACTATACCTTAAGGGGAAGGTTTAAATATACCGGTCTGCCATCTGATCTTTATCTGGCGCTCAGGGCCAGGCAGTCTGTCTCTTACGGGGCTGTGATACGCAACAGGGAAAAATGGCTTCTTTCCCTTTCCCCGGAACTCTTCTTTCGCCTGGAAGGGCAAAAAATCTGGTCCAAACCCATGAAGGGTACATTAAAGAGGGGAAGGACAACAGACGAAGATTGTGAGCTGGCACGTTTTTTGGCCAACGACCCCAAGAACCGGGCAGAGAATATCATGATTGTTGATCTGCTTCGGAACGATATAGGGAGGCTTTCTCTCCCCGGAACGGTCCGGGTGCCGGAGATTTTTACTGTTGAGCGCTACAAGACCCTTTTCCAGATGATATCCAGAGTAGAGGGGAAAATTCGCCCGGACACCTCCTGGCATAAGATCTTTAATGCCCTGTTTCCATGCGGGTCTGTGACCGGGGCGCCAAAGATCCGGACAATGGAGATCATCTCTGAGATCGAGTCCTCTCCAAGGGGCGTATACACAGGCGCCATAGGATTCATCTCCCCTCAGAAAAAAGCAGTCCTGAATGTGGCTATCAGGACAGTAGTCCTGGACGGAGAATCCGGAGAGCTTGGAATAGGGAGTGGTATAACAATAGATTCAGATTCTGAAAAAGAATACGATGAGTGCATACTAAAGGCCGAATTTCTGACAAATTCTCTGTCCCTATCCTCTACTAAAAAAGGTGGATCAGGGAAGGATTTTTCCCTTATAGAGACCATGAGATGGGACCCCGAAAAGGGAAAGCAGGGCGAGGGTTACTTCCTGCTGGAGAGGCACCTTGAAAGACTTGAGCGCTCTGCCCATTATTTTGCCTTTTACCTGGACCTGGAAAAGGTGACGAGGGAGTTAGATAAATTTGCAAAGGGCCTGCATTCAAAAAGAAAATCCCATCGGGTCCGCATGTTGCTGGGAAGAGATGGTTCTGTAGATATTTCAGCCTCTGTGCTATCAGCACAGGAAAAGCAGGTTTGTTTTGACCTGTCGCTAAAGACAGTTGACTCTCAAGACCCCTTTTTATATCACAAAACCACATACAGACCCATGTATACGGAAGAATACCAGAGGGCCAAGACCTGCGGTTTTTTTGACTGTGTGTTTGCAAACGAACGCGGTGAGCTTACCGAAGGAACAATCAGTAATTTATTCTTAGATATTGATGGCGAACTCGTCACCCCTCCTGTATCCAGTGGACTCTTAAACGGCACCTTTCGCCAGGATTTTGTGGAACAGGGCAATGCCGTAGAACAGGTACTCTATCCGGATGATCTGAAGAAGGCCCGGGCAATATATCTGGGAAACTCGGTACGTGGGCTCCTGAGAGCAAGCTGCAGGTCAGAGGTCAGAGGTCAGAGGTCAGAGGTCAGAGGTCAGAGGTCAGAGGTCAGAAGTCAGAAGTCAGAAGTCAGAAGTCAGAGGTCAGAGGTTTGGGATCATAAGTGTTAATATTTATGCCGTACGGAATTGTTTTTAAAGATGAACGTCCAACATCGAACATCGAACGTCCAACATCGAATGAAAAACGAATATCCAGTACCGAATATCCAACAGCTATTTCTGTATGTTAGCCATTTAGGTTAAAGGCTGAAGTACACTAATATACCGTCTCCTGCAATAATTAGCAGCCTTTCTTCCCGGCCCTAAGTCTGTTTCTTCATCTTTTCCATTCAACATTCGGTGTTGGACGTTCGATGTTCGATGTTCATCTTTTATGACCCTGATCCCTGACCCTTGCCCCTTTACATAGACATACTCTCTCCCGGCTTCAGCTCTACTAACTCAGTATCAACTTGCTGGGACTTGAGTTCCTTGCTAAATTCCTCTACAGTGCCTGTAAGAGTGGGGAAGGAACCATAGTGCATAGGGATGACTTTCTGTGCCCTAATGAATTTGCAGGCACACGCGGCTTCTCTGGGTCCCATGGTATAGTGGTTACCTATGGGGACCATGGTAATTTCAGGCCGATACATCCCTCCTATCAGGGCCATATCCCCAAACAGGCCGGTGTCTCCTGCGTGGTAAAGAATGAGCCCGTCTTCAAGACGAATCACAAAGCCTGCGGCTTCTCCGCCATAGAGGATCTCATCGCCTTCCTGGATCGAAGAGCTGTGAAACGCTGGTACCATGGTGATTGCAACTCCCTTTGTGACATAGGTTCCTCCAATATTCATACCGGTTACGTTTGGAAGGCCCTTAATAAGGAAATATTGCTGTATTTCGTGGATCGCTACTACTTCAGTGGCAGATGATCTGGCCATGCTCAGGCAGTTCCCTATGTGATCTTCGTGGGCATGAGTGATAAGAATGAGATCGGCATCCAATGAATCAGGCTTGCCTGCGGCTTGAGGATTGTCCAGCCAGGGATCAATCCATATTTTTAAATCCTGTTTTGTAACTATTCTAAAGGCTGAATGACCAAAAAAGCTGAGTTTATGAGACATGATTACCCCTTTCTAATAAGTATAAATAATAAAAATCCTTATCCATAAATCCCTTCTAGTTTTACTTTCGCTGCCGGTTCAAGGACATTCAGGTCATTCAACCTGGCAGGTCCGATATCCAGCTTTGTGAAAATAAAGGATTCAGTTTCTGCGATTTCATCATGAAGCTTCCTGATCATTTCCCGGCGCTCAGGAGTGGTTCCATAACGTATTAACAGGTCCTCAAACCTCTCTGATAATGTGACTATGGATGTGTGCTTCACACGCTTATCTGCATAGTTCACAAGTAAGGCCTCGGTTATTATTGGATCATGTCTGATGTTCCGGTCGAGACGCACGTGTTGACGAGCTATATCCGCCACTGCATGATGCCCCAAAGACTCAAGCAATCTGAAGGCCGATAAGGCATGATTCTGCTTTGTATGAACAGAGTCCATCTTGGTTATGTCGTGGAGAAGGCCACCTGCCTCCACCAAGCCGATATTAATATCTTCACCTGCCATTTTGAGATGAGCTGAAATAAACATTCCCACCTGGGCTACCCTGAGACTGTGGAACACAATGTGTTCCGGTACTTGATACTCTTGCAGGAGAGCCAGGCACCTTTCCCTGTCAAGGAGTTCCATTGTAATTATTTATTTCCTGTCAAGGAGTGTGATTTGTTATATTCCATTTTACCACTATGCCAAAACAAGAAAGGTATTACAAGAACAGCTTCATTCAAAAAAAAAGTTTATAGATAGAAGATTCTAAAAATTGGATGAAAATTGAAGAATTAGCAAGTTTTGGTTATTTAAAAAAGCTGTTGAAAAATCGTGTTCAACAGGAGAACTTGCGAAAATTATACGAATTTTTACAAACAACAAAAACCTTATCTTCTCCGTAAGTTACGCAAGTCGTCAAAAAAAGTAACAAAAAATTCATAAGATAACCCCTTGTTGATAACTTATGCGCTGACTTAAGAAAAATCTCCCTTTCTCCACTTTGACAGCAGAATATAGCTTCATTATGAATGAAACCAGAATTACGATATTTGTCAAAAACCGATATTCATAATATAGAATTTTCCATTTTTTTGACAGGGTCAACAAGATAAATGATAATCTTGTTTATCCTGTCAGAAAAGCCCCTCTGTGGGTTGCTAATTTAGACACCTTGGAATAAAAAAAAGTCCTTTCAAACAAATTGATCAAGAGTTGCAGTACGTTATACCCACTTTCATGTTGGTTTGGGTGAAATCAGATTCGCCCCGTGTTAAAAATTAGTCTGTGGTTAGGATAATGAATTTTCTAAAAGAAATTAAAGAAATTAAAGAAATTAAAGGTTGCAATTGCGTTAGGTCATCAGAAATGGAAAACGTCTGGCAAGGTCTAAAAGAAGTTCTACGTCCAAAGATACCTGAAGGTAGCTATCATGTGTGGATTGCCCCTCTGACCTATGGTGGGATAGATGGTGACACTATTATTATTCACTGCCCCAATCAGTTTTTTGTTTCCTGGGTCCAGGAGCACTATTTGCGTATGCTGAAGGATGCACTTATTCAAGAGGGACATACCTGGAAAATAAGGCTTTCTCCTGCCGAAATTGCAAAAGAGGCTGCACGGGATCAGCTACATCTTCCAAACTTTGCCCCCAGTGAAGTGTTGAGGCCCAGGTTTTGTGAACGCTTCACCTTTAATGAGTTTGTGGTTGGGGACAGCAATCGCTTTGCATTTTCAGCTTGTTGGGCTACAGCTAATGGAGGGGATAATCACAATAATGTAATTTACCTGCATTCTGAGGCTGGCCTTGGGAAAAGTCATCTTACCCAGGCAGTAGGGCAAAAAATACTTGAAGAAAGACCGGATACGAGACTTCGCTATCTTACTGCCAATGATTTCACCACTCAGGTCGTAAAATCAATAAAAAACGGGCAAATGGAAGCCTTCGTGAGCCGCTATCAAAAGGATTGTGACGTTCTGCTCCTTGAAGAGGTCCATTCCTTTGCAGGGAGAGAAAGGACCCAGGCAGAACTGGCCCTGGCCCTTGATCCCCTTATGGACGAGGGAAAGACAATAATTTTTACCGGAAGTCAACTCCCAAGGCAGATACACAGTGTAAATGATCAACTGCGATCAAGACTGGCTAGTGGGCTTATCACCTCTATAAATCCACCGGATTTGTCTACCAGGAAAAAAATTATTGAACGTAAGGCCAAGAATCATGGAATATGTCTTAAGGAAGAGATAGTTAATTTTCTTGCCCAGCACCTGAAGGGCGACATTAGGCGGATCGAAGGGGCAGTAATTGGGCTTGTGACCAAGTCATCGCTACTCAGACAGCCTGTTGATCTGGACCTGGCTCAAGGAGTAATTAAAGATCTGGTAGGAGAACCTGAGGCCATTACTGTCGTGGATATAAGGAAAATGATTTGCCGTCATTTCCAGTTGAGCAGGGATGAGATCTGCTCAAAATCCAGAAAGAGGTCTATTGCACAGCCCAGACAAGTGGGCATGTATCTTGCTCGTCGCTATACCGAGTCTTCTCTTGATACAATTGGGAGAGAGTTCAGCCGTGATCATGCTACTGTGCTGCACTCTGTTAACCGTATAAAGCAACAGATGGATGAGTCTATTAAGCTCAGGCACCAGGTAGAATTTCTGATCAATCAACTGGAAAAACAGCAGTGGCAGAACTGAACCTCTGAACCTTTGAATCTCTCTATCAAATGAAAAAGACTCTGGTTCGACAGATTTTGGAGATTGTGGGGCCTGAAAATTTTTCCACAGATCCTGCTGACCTGAAGTGTTACTCCTATGATGCAAGCAGCATTAGCTCTCTGCCGGAGGCCATAGCCCTTCCTGGATCTACTGAAGAAGTCTCTCAGGTACTTTCCCTTGCAAATCAAGAAGGCTTGTCAGTATTCCCCAGGGGTGCCGGCACAGGTACTACAGGGGCATCCGTCCCGATTAACGGGGGGCTTGCGCTCTGTCTTACCAGGATGGATCGGATAATATCCATCAACCCCGGGGACCTCACCGCCATGGTAGAACCCGGAGTCGTTACAGGGGAGTTGCAGGAAGAAGTGTCACGACACGGGCTATTTTATCCCCCAGACCCTGCGAGTATGCGTTTTTGCACTATTGGAGGAAACGTGGCCACTGGTGCCGGAGGACCAAGGGCGGTAAAATATGGTGTTACCAGGGACTATGTAATGGCCCTTGAGTTGGTGCTTGCCGACGGGAGCGTGATCCACACAGGCACCCGGACGGCAAAAGGAGTGGTGGGATACGACCTTACCAGACTGGTGGTAGGTTCTGAGGGCATGCTGGGTGTCGTGACAGGGATCACCCTGAAGCTTATACCCGGCCCGGAAGCAGTGGGCACGCTTATCGCGTTTTTCCCGGATGCAAAATCAGCCTCAAATACAGTGGTAAGCCTCTTCGAATCAAGGATTTTGCCCAGATGTGCGGAATTCCTTGATAAAATGAGTATTGAATTGATATCAGACCAGCTTCCGGTTGCAATACCTGAAAAGGCTGATGCTATGCTGCTTATTGAAGTGGATGGTGTCCGGGAATCTATCCTGAGGCAACTTGAGAAAGTGAAGAATTCCTGCAAGAACTGCGGGGCAACTGACATACATGTGGCAGAGTCCAAGGACCAAGCAAAGGCCTTCTGGTCTGCCAGGCAGGGCCTGGCCCCTTCTATCAGGACCCTTGGATTCCCTGACAAAGTTAATGAAGATATATGCGTCCCAAGGAGCTGCCTGCCGGAGATGATAAGTGAACTGGAAAAAATAGGCAGGAAAAACCAGATCACAATCCTCAGCTTTGGTCACGCAGGTGATGGAAATCTTCATGTAAATCTCTTGCTTGACCTGAGTGACAGGGAAGAAAAGTTCAGGGGAGAGGCCGCTGTAATGGAGGTCATGGAGGCAACCCTGGCACTTGGAGGGACCATTTCAGGTGAGCATGGCATTGGTCTTACAAAAAGGCCTTTTATCCAGATGGAGATAGATAAGAGGGGTCTTGAGATCATGAGGGGTATAAAAAAGGTATTTGATCCCAGGAATATTCTGAATCCCGGGAAGGTGTTTCCGTAAGGACCGTGGAAATACTATGAAAATTTCGGCCATTATTGTGGCAGCCGGTGCTGGTATTCGTTTTGGTGCAATGATTCCAAAACAGTTTTTAGCCCTGGGAGGACGTCCTGTTCTTGCTTGGTGCCTTGAGGCATTTGACAGATCAAAGCTGATTAGCGAACTGATAGTAGTAGCGCCGTCTTCAGACGAGGGTCCTGCTATTGAAATAACAGAGAAATGGGTCCACAGGGTCCGGGTCAAGGTGGTACCGGGAGGGTCAACCAGACAGGAATCAGTAAAATCAGGATTGGATGCGGTAGATTCTGGGATTGAGTGGGTGGCGATACACGATGCCGCAAGGCCCCTTGTGACCCCCATACAGATAGAAGCTGTGTGTTTCATGGCCCGGGAGGTAGGAGCTGCCATACTTGCCGTTCCTGTGCGGGATACGGTAAAAGTAGTGGATGAAGACGGACTGATTATCAGGAGCCAGGACAGGAACCGTCTCTATCTGGCCCAAACGCCCCAGGTCTGCAGAAAGGAAGATTTGCGATCAGCTTATAAGCTGGCAGAAGTAAAGGGTATAAAGACTACTGATGAAGCAGGCCTCCTGGAGGTCACAGGAGTTGCCGTGGGTGTGGTGGAAGGCAGCTCCGGCAATTTCAAAATTACTACCCAGGAAGACTTCAATATGGCCGAAGCCCTGATAACTTCGATTCAAAAGACATGAATATGATTCGAATAGGTTTCGGCTATGACGTGCACAGGCTTGTGACCGGACGCTTTCTTATTCTGGGGGGCGTAAAGATCCCCCATCCTTATGGCCTCCTTGGTCATTCTGATGCAGACGTCATAACACATGCCCTATGCGATGCGATCCTTGGGGCTGCCGCCTTGGGCGACCTGGGACGGCATTTCCCTGACAGTGATCCGCGCTATGCAGGAATTTCAAGCATAAAGCTCCTGGAAGAAGTGGTTCGGAAGATTACCTCTTCCGGATGGAAATTGGGAAATGCCGACATCACGCTGGTTGCCCAGTCTCCTAAAATCGTTCCCTTTGTTACCGAGATGGAGAAAAATATCTCTGATGCCTGCAGAGTATCTGTGGATCAGATCAACATCAAGGCCACTACCACAGAAGGGCTTGGATTCACAGGGACCGGTGAGGGTATGGCTGCTTATGCGGTTGTGACAATTCTCAGGACTGTTGCAGTATAATTTTCCTTTTTTAAATTCAAAATTCAAAATTTAGAATTCAGAATTCAAAATTGTGTCTGAACGGTTTTTTCGTTCAGACACTAAATAGCATCTGTAAGATCATAGTGCCCGGCCAGTTTGCTTCCGGCCCTGTCGTATAGCTGGGAATCCTTGATTGAGATCTTTCCTTCTGCAAGGGATTTTATGGTCTGGACGATGAGTGGGAGTTCCCTTTTTACTCCCTCATTGCGGATTCTGGCAAAAAGCGGTTGTGATTCTCCAAATGATTCCTTTATCTCTTCTATGCTTGATCTTTGAAGCTCATGCTCAAACTGCTTCCACAGAGGATCCCAGGCACCTCCCTGTATGGAAAAAGAACAATAGGTGACAGCAGGTCCTTTGTCTAGCTCAGGAGTCACAAGGTGTATCATGACTCCGGTTTTGTCGGTTTTCTGATCCATCAATTGCCAGATTACCTCCTGCCAAGTTCCGGCAGGGCCTTCGGGGGCCGCGGGATGGAGGTTGATAATTGAGAGTTGCCGGCAGACCTCCGGGCTGACTACCCACATATAGCCTGCAAGTACTACCACCCGGGCCGGAAAATCCTTGATTTTATCAAGGATTTCTTTGTGATAAGCCTGTCTCCATGCCTCACGATCCTGTTTCCTGAGATCCGGGCGAAAACGCACTGCTGAAAGGCTGACCACCGGGATACCGCAGTCTTCAACCCTTTTTACCAACCTGTCACTGAATTTGCTTTCGCCGGGTTCCCTTGAAGAAAATACATACGAGATTTCTCCGGGGATGATCCCTTTGCTGATGGCGTTGTGAACAGTCTCAAACAGGTCAATGGCCGCCTGGTCCCTACCCGTTGTCCACCACCCGAAAGTCCACATATTTCCTCCTTTTTTCAGATCGATAGTCTGTCCAGCCAGCCTCTGCCAAAGGCCGACATAGAAAGGGCAGCAAGCCGTACACCAGACCTGAGACATTCATGGGCCGGTGCCCCTTGAAGCATGACGTGCAAAAAACCTGCATTAAATGCATCTCCCGCACCGGTGTTGTCAACTATTTTTAAAACTTTTTCAGCCGGAATTGTCACAGATACCTCAGGACTATAGATGGTTGCGCCCCCTGGACCCTGTTTGCATACTATGGCAGTTCCCCCTGTGTCTTTGAATAGGTTCAAGCCCACAGAGGCATTATTATGACCTGTCCGGTTCTCACTCAGCAGGGGATAAACGGCCTCAAGTCCAGCCTTGCCTGACATGCCTGTCATTATTTTTACTTCCTCTTCTGTTATAAAAAGTATATCCGTCCTTTTGAAAATACCTGACAGGGCCTCAATGCCCCTTGATGCATAAAGCTCACCTGGATCAAAGGAAAGGATCTGTTCCGGCTTAAGGGCATTGGCCAGCTCTTTCTGGGTAGAGATGCCGCGAGATTGAACCAGAGAACTAAAATGGAGCACTCTTGTACTTAACACGCTTTTCAGAATTGCAGAATCCGGAAATTCCATCTCACGGTCATGGGACGCAACAAACATGGCCCTGTCCCGTTCCATCTTCTCTATTACAATGATACAGATTGCACTCCTGCCGACCTGCTTCACAAGGGAATAATCCACACCCTTCATAGAGCTTAGTATGAAATTACCAGCCTGGTCTTCACCTGCTGTACCGATGAAGCCGACCTTATATCCGAGACGGCTGAGAGTACATATGGTATTGGCAGAAGAGCCGCCTCCGCTTTTGGCCATGAGAGTCCCTTGGCTATGGAGAAAATCCATAAGGGCTTCTGCCGTTTTGTGATCTCCTGATATCTCATGCCCGGGATGGAGATCAAAGCCCGCCGACCGCACATCCTCAAGGTTATCCACCTCATAGACAAGATCGAGATTGAGTGCCCCTGATCCCAAAAAGTCGATCATGTTGTCAATCACCTCTTCTCGTTTTCTGCCGGACCTTGATAAGGTCCCTTGTCTCATCATTTGCCTTTTCAAGGGTAATTCCAAGGTCCTGGATTTGTTGGTCTCTTGCAAGGAGTTTTTCATTTAGGGCAACACGCTCAGATTCGCTTTCTAATCTTAATTGCTTCTGAACCTGTGTGATTTCGGCACGATGGAAAAGCCAAAAAACTCCGGCCCCTGAAACAATGCCCGCAATGAATATTAAAACCGGAATAATGTTTTCCATAGTCTAACTCCAGGCAGGTTATAAAGGAGCCTTTTGCAAAAGGCTCATCCTTAACTTTAGAACTAAGGTGCTAAAATATTTCCATAATAAAAAAAAGGGGAGGTGCTGGATTCAGCACCTCCCCTTTATAGGTTCGGCTAAAGCAAGCCTCAACAGCTATTTCATAGCTTCGCCGGAAGCAGCCTTTTGCATCTTGATCTCGACCTTTTCGGTCAGACCTTCGTAGTACCCACGGAGGATCGTAAGAACCTCCTCGCGGCCGAAGTGATCCGGAATGTCTGAACCATCGGAGAGCATCTTGCGCAGCTTGGTCCCGCTCAAGATAACGCGATCATCCTTGCCATGCGGGCAGGTGCGCATGCTGGCCATGCCGTCGCACTTAAAGCAGTAGAAGGTCCAGTCGATCTTGAGCGGCTGGCAGAGCAGGGCCTTGCCAGGCACCGCGCACGCTTCTTCATAGGTCGCATACGGTATCCTGTCAAAAATTTCCTGGGCCTCGAACATACCGTAGAAGTCACCCACACCGGCGTGGTCGCGGCCGATGATCATTCTGCTCACGCCGTAATTCTGGCGGAATGTGGCGTGGAGAAGGGCCTCACGAGGACCGGCATAACGCATATCCAAAGGATACCCGCCCTGTACCACGTTATCCTTGACAAAATACCCATTGACCAAGGTGTCAATACATTTTACGCGTACATTGGCCGGGATGTCACCTGGTTTCAGGTTTCCGATCAGGGAATGGATGATAACACCGTCACATACCTCAACCGCGATTTTGCACAGATACTCATGCGAACGATGCATGGGGTTTCTGAGCTGCAGAGCGGCAATTGTGCTCCAGCCTTTTTTCTCAAAAATTTCGCGGGTCTCGGCCGGCCGGAGATAAATGTCTTTGTATTCGGCCGGATATTCACCCTCTGAAAGGACCTTGACAGGACCGGCCAGGCATATTTCCTTGCGTGCCATAACCATCTGCACGCCCGGATGATCCTCAAGGGCGGTCTTCATAAAGTCACCCTGGCTGTCCTCGCCAGCGCCCTTATAGACCAGCTCTGATTCCCATTTTTTGTCTTCCTCGGTCATCTCAAATTTTTCAGTGACTTTCTGAGTGGCGTAAACCTCCCCTTCCCTCTCCAAAGCAATTTCGTCGCCGACATTGATCCCGTCGGCATCGGCCTTTGAAGCAGTGAGCATTACCGGGACCGGCCAAAATGTGCCGTCGGAAAGAAGCATTTTTTCACAAACTCCCTTCCAATCAGCCTTGGTCATGAAACCATCCAAGGGGCTGAAACCGCCGATACCCATCATAATCAGGTCGCCTTTTGCTTGGGCCGAAATTTGGATTTTCTTAAGCCCAGCGGCCTTTTGCTTCTCTGCATCTAAGTCCGAACCGGTAAGTAGGCAGCAAACTAAACCTTTTCCTCCATGTGGTGGTACTAATGCCATTTGTTTTTGTCTCCTTTTATGTTATTTGTAAAAAATCAATATATCTTCACTAATTTCGGAGGATTAACTATACAGCCTACCACCCCCTAATTCTCTCAACAATTGGAGTCAAAAAAAATCTAATCAAATGATGCTGTAGTGTCAGGTAATTCCTCCAAAGCAAAGACATTTTTGCATAAACTTTTTTATTACAACTTTTCATTTTTGTCAAGAACAGAATGAATACGGATTCATGAAAATTGCCGTTTTGGGGTATCCTTCACGACAAGTCAAAAGTAGTTTACACTTTGTTGATCTTGTATTTTGGCAGCGAAATTTGAAATTAGAAATTTGAAATTGGGTAACGCGCCTACATCTTTAAGTATTTTTTCAAATTTCAATTTTCCAGTTTCGACATCGGCATTCAATTTAATAATAAACGCTTTTTCGAAAAAAGTGTAAACTGATTTAAATCCAAAATTCAAAATTTAGCATTCCAAATTGTGTCTGAACGGTTCTTTCGTTCAGACACTAAATAGGTGTCTTTGATAAGGGATTTTTTTTCAAATGAGTCTTCTAACAGTCGTAAAGGCCTCGCTTTCATTTACCGGGAAGCAGATTTTTAATGAGATCGGATTTCAAGTGGAACCGAGAGACCGCATAGGCTTGGTGGGCCCGAACGGATCAGGGAAAACCACTTTGCTCCGTCTCATCATTGGGGAGGTTGCCCTTGACAGCGGAGAGGTCAGGGTGGCAAAAGGGAGGCGGGTTGGATATCTGCCCCAGGATGTCCAAGAAACCTTGTCAGGGCTTCTCTTGCAGTCTGTTATTGAATCCGTTCCCGGCCGGGTACAATTGGAAAATGAGCTTAGAAGGGCGGAAGCATCCCTTAAGGATGTGTCTTCCAAACAGGACCAGACAAGAACTGCAAAAAAGCTGGCGGAAATTTTTCAGGAGATCAACCTGCTTGACCTGGAGTATCCACGTCATGCGGCGGAAAGGATTCTGTCGGGGCTTGGATTTGTTAAGTCTGATTTTGACAGACCTGTTTCTTCTCTGAGCGGTGGATGGAAAATGAGAGCAGCCCTTGCCAGCCTTCTTTACCAGAGGCCTGATCTGCTTCTTCTGGATGAGCCGACCAATCATCTTGATATTCCTTCCGTGCATTGGCTTGAGCAGTTTTTGCAGAACTTTGACGGCGCCATGATTCTTGTGTCCCATGACAGGGAGTTCCTCAACCGGCAGATCCAACGCATTGTCAGCCTCGGACCTGAAGGGATGAGATATTACAGCGGCGATTACGATTTTTTCGTAAAGGCCAGTGAGGAGGAACGTAAGACCCTGGAGGCAAATTCCAAAAAGCAGGAGCAAAAAGTCAAACAGGCGGAGAAATTTATTGAAAGATTTCGCGCTAAGGCCAGTAAGGCGAGACAGGCACAGAGCAAGATTAAATTGCTCAAAAAAATGGAACTGGTAAAGGGCTACCGCAGGGAGAAGACGACCCATTTTTCTTTCCCCGAGGTTCCTCGGAGTGGAGGAGTTGTCGTATCAATCAAGGATATGGCAAGGGGGTTTGATGAAAATTTTTTGTATAAAGACATTAATTTGACCGTGTCACGGGGAGAAAGGATAGCCATTATAGGGGCAAATGGATGCGGCAAGACAACATTGCTCAGGATGATAGCTGGTGAAATAGAACCGGATGAGGGGAAGATATCGCTGGGGCATGCGGTCAGTATGGGCTATTTTGCACAGCATCACTCAGACATGCTTGACCTTCAAAAGACAGTGATCCAGGAAGTGTATAAGGTCGTCCCGGATGAAAGCATCGGTTTTGTAAGGGGGGTCTGTGGGGCCTTCCTTTTCTCAGGGCAGGACGTGGACAAGGCTATAGGTGTCCTTTCCGGGGGTGAAAAAGCCCGTGTCTCGCTTGCAAAGCTTCTTGTCAAGCCTGGAAATTTTATGGTGATGGATGAGCCGACCAATCATCTGGATATTTCATCTTCAGAGGCATTGATCAATGCACTCTCCAAATACAATGGCACCCTGTTGTTTGTATCGCACAACCAGTCATTTATCAAAAGGCTGGCAACAAAGATCTGGGATATCAGGGGAGGCGAGATAGTAGAGTACCCAGGAAATCTGACAGAATATTTTTGCCATATTGCCATGAGGGAAGATGAGCCGGCGAATTCTTCCAGCCGGGAATACACACATGAGGAAACAGGGAAAAACAAGGCGTCAGTCAAAAAGGGACAAGATCGGAAAAAAGAAAAAAGGAAAAAGGCGGAAAAACAGCAACTGATATACAATACCCTAAAACCGCTCCTGACTGAAGTGGAGCGTGTGGAAGGACGAATCACTGAACTTGAAGTAAGACAGAAAGAACTGGAGAAATTGCTTGCAGATCCGGATATTTTTAGTGATAAAAATAGAGGCGTCCTGCTCTTTAGCGAATACAAAGCACTCAGGGAAGAGCAGAATGCGTTGCTCCTGAAATGGGAGCAGGGTCAGGACAAGCTGGAAATAACAAGAAAAGAACTGGGGGCGGTGGATAGCTATCGATGCCAATAGACCCTTATACTTTTTTCTGCGTTACCGTATTGAAAATCAAGATCACCCCGATAAGCCCTTGAGAGGGCATCACCGATTCGACGGGCCATATGGACTCCTGTTGTGGTTACAAAGGTATGATCTTTTTTATCAACAATGGACATGATCCTTTCCATAGGATGTTCGCCATTCTCCTGCTTTTCCTCATTGCGGATAAGGTTTAACATTTCTTCGCGGTGCTGTTTGAGGAATGGTCCCTTTATCTCTATATGGCCTGCCGGATAGTTGTCGGCAATGCGCTGGCAGGCTGGACAGATTACCCTGTTGGAATCAACAGGAGGTTTTTTCCAGGACCACCGCCCGTCCAGGAAAAGGGCCTTACATTCAGTGCACATTGTCGGCTCCGGCCATTTCCCCGATTCTTTGTAAGTATCATGCTGTTTTTCTTTGACTAACCTGTCCCTTCTAGCGTAACGACTTTTGTCCATATTATGTCTCCAATTACCTATCGGGCCTTTTGCAAGAGGCTCATCCTGAACTTCAGCTTACTTAAATTAAATCAGTTTCCATAAAAATACAGTATGGACAGCTTGAGCCCAGGTCAAGGTCGTTGTAAAATATAGTATGCTTTGGAAGTATATTTTTCTTCCAATGCCTTTTGATTATTGGATAACTTTATTGATTCAGGCCTTGGTTTGACCTACTCAATTCCCTTGACACCCCTGGTAAATCTTGTTATCAACTTCAACGCTTTGAGGACAGATTTTTGTATAATTTTAAAGAATTTTGGGAAGGCGCGTAGCTCAGGGGGAGAGCGCTACCTTGACACGGTAGAAGTCGGCGGTTCAATCCCGCCCGTGCCTACCAGTGCCTGTTTTCTATCCTTATCCCGGAGATTTTTTTAGAAGGCATCTTTTTGCGCCCATTTCAAAGGGCAAAGATGCCTTTTTCTGCTTTGAACAGAGAAACCAATGACAGAGACTGAAACAGATGCCATCACTGTAGCATTTGATGGTGAGAACACAGAACAGGTTACAGACGGAACTCCTGCTTCTGAGTTCCTGGCTGGCGTGCTCAGCAAGAACAGGTCAAAAAAGACAATTTTTGTCCGGATTGACGGGGAATTAAAAGATCTTTCTACGCCCCTTACACACGACTGCAGAATAGAGGCCGTATTGCCCGGTGATGATGATACCCTTGAGGTGTTGAGGCATACTGCCGCACATATTATGGCCCAGGCCGTTAAGGAACTTTTTCAAGACGTACAATTAGCTATAGGTCCGGCAATAGAAAAAGGGTTTTACTATGATTTTGATTACCAGAGGCCCTTTACCCCGGAAGACCTGGAAAAAATAGAAACCAGGATGAAGGAGATCGTAAAGAGATCTCAGGCCATATCAAGAGAAGATATATCCCTGGATGATGCGAGGAAACGATTTGAGAAACTTGGAGAAAAATACAAGCTTGAGATCCTGAATGAACTGGGTGATCAAGGGGAAGAAGAGGTCTCAATATACAGCCAGGGAGAATTCATGGATCTGTGCAGAGGGCCGCATCTCCCTCATACAGGTTACTTGAAAGCCTTTAAGCTCACCAGCCTTGCAGGGGCATACTGGAAGGGGGATGAAACCCAGCCGATGCTCCAGCGCATATACGGCACGGCGTTTTTTGATAAAAAATCTTTGAAAGAACACCTGAATCGTCTGGAAGAGGCCAAGAAAAGGGATCACCGGCGTCTTGGCAAGGATTTGGACCTTTTTTCCATACATGAAGAGATCGGCCCCGGGCTTATTCTATGGCACCCCAAGGGAAGCATTATCCGCAAGGTCATTGAGGACTTTTGGCGCGATGAGCACTTACGGAGGGATTACGACATGCTTTTCACTCCCCATATTGCCCGCAGGGACCTATGGAAAACCAGCGGCCATTTGGATTTTTACAGTGAGAACATGTATTTCCCCATTGAGATTGACAAGGTCAGCTATCAGTTAAGACCAATGAACTGCCCCTTTCATATAGCGATCTACAACTCCCGGCGACGCAGTTACAGGGAACTTCCTCTGCGCTGGTGCGAGCTGGGTACTGTTTATCGGTATGAGAGGACAGGCACCTTGCACGGGCTCATGAGGGTCAGGGGATTTACCCAGGACGATGGCCATGTCTTTTGCCGGCCGGACCAACTCACCAAGGAAATTCACGAAATCCTTGACTTGACCCTGTATGTCCTGAGAGTATTCGGCTTTGAGCGATATGAGATATATCTCTCCACCCGTCCTGACAAGTCTGTAGGCTCGGATGAAAATTGGGAGCGTGCAACCGATGCGCTCAGACAAGCACTTGAGGCGCAGGGGTTGACCTATGAAATAGATCCCGGCGAAGGTGTGTTTTATGGCCCCAAGATTGATATCAAGATCAAGGATTGCCTGGATCGTTCATGGCAGTGTTCGACCATCCAGGTTGACTTTAACCTCCCTGAGAGATTTGATATGCATTATATAGGGGAAGACAGTCGGCCCCATACGCCGATTATGGTACACAGGGCACTGCTTGGTTCTTTGGAGCGGTTCTTCGGCGTGCTGATTGAACACTATGCAGGGGCTTTTCCTCTCTGGTTGGCTCCTGTCCAGGCCATTGTCTTAACAGTAACGGACAGACAGGATCAGTGGGCGGGATCAGTTACAAAAAAGCTAAAGGCCGCAGGAGTCAGGACAAAAGCCGACATCAGAAATGAAAAACTGGGCAAAAAAATCCGAGAGGCCCAGCTTGACAAGGTCCCTTACATGCTGATAGTCGGTGATCAGGAAATAATTGACATGACCGTAAGCCCTCGTACCGGAAAGGGGCAGAAACTGACAGCCATGTCTGTCGATGACTTTATTGCCCTGGTGGAAAAAGAGTGCAGGGAAATCTTTAATTGTTAATAGCTTAATAGCTCGCCCGAAGGGCGCACTTGGAAAACAGGGGGTGTAGTATCGCAAGAGAAATTCCAGTCAATGTAAATTATCGGATCAGGGCCCGGGAAATACGGCTCGTTGGTGAGGATGGAAATCAACTCGGGGTGGTAGCTCTGAATGAAGCCTTGGCTAAAGCGGAAAATGTCGGATTAGACCTTGTGGAGGTGGCACCGAATGCCAAGCCACCGGTTTGCCGAATCATGGATTATGGAAAATTCAAGTACGAGCAAAGCAAAAAGGCCCAGGAAGCCCGGAAAAAACAGACTATTATTCAAGTCAAAGAGATCAAAATGCGTCCAAGAACGGACGTACATGACCTTGATGTAAAAAAGAGGCGAATAAGGCAGTTCATTGGTGATGGGAACAAAGTAAAGGTTACTGTGAGGTTTCGAGGCCGGGAAAACGCCCACCCAGAATTGGGGTATGCCTTGCTAAAACGAATTGTGGAAGAGATGTCCGAAATCGCTGTCTCCGAGAATGTTCCTGTCAAGCAAGGTCCGTTAATGCACACAATACTTGCCCCTAAAAAGGATTGACCTAAGACCCTGATGGGGTTATTAATTTTGCTTGTGAACTCGCTATAGACGAGTATGGCTTTCGTGCCATCTGCGGTCTTTCCGCAGAATAAAGGATAAATAATTATGCCAAAGATGAAGACCAGACGCGCTGCTGCCAAGCGCTTCAAAAAGACAGGGACAGGAAAGTTCATGTATAGAAAGGCGGGATCGAGCCATATTTTGACTTCCAAGACACGAAAACGCAAAAGAAGCCTGAGAAAAGAGACGGAGATTTCCGAGACAAGGGTCAAGTCAATTAAACGGATGACGCCTTTTATCTGATTGCGCTTAGGAGCGGGAGATAAATAAGTTGAACAAAAAAAATAATAGGATTTTTTGTTGTATTCAAGGCGCGAGGAGCGAACATAATGGGTTATGTGATCGACGAGCAACGAAGAAGA